>JAYENB010000341.1:0-30082 GCA_034721855.1 Bacteroidota bacterium | reverse complement strand
TTAACATTTTACACATTGGGATTTGGGTATTGATTAGGTCAATTAGGTCAATTAGGTCAATTAGAAATTATAAAAATGTATAAACTAAGAAATTGATGTTAAATAAATATACTGTGAATGGTTACAACTAGTGTCATTCTTCGTAAATAATATCTGAATACTCTTCAAGTTCCCCGATGATACGGAATCCTGTCCGGCGGTTTTTGGCCCGGCCTTCAGGATTGTCAGAACCGTCGGGGTTAGTGTTGGGGGCAATTGGTTTGGATTCCCCGTATCCTTTTGCTCTTAGCTGGTCTTCAGCGATGCCATTTTCAATCAGGTAATTGACAACAGATTCTGCCCGTTTTTGAGAGAGGGTCAAATTGTATTCATCGCTGCCAACGCTATCTGTATGGGAACTTATTTCTATGATGATCTTGGAATGTTTGTCGAGCAGCTTGTAAATGGTACTGTCAATGACTTTTTTCGCTTGTTCCGAGAGTTGAAAGTCATCATATTCATAATAGACATGTTTCAGGATCAGCGATTCTGTCGGAATGGTATTGATAATGATAGCATCCATATAAATGGTATCATCGTGGGTAATGTCTTTGGTTGTTAAAGAAAATACTTTTTCATCCCGGTTAAAATCTTTGACTTTTAATATGTAATTAATGCCCTGTTCAAGGTTGAACCAATATCTGCCATTGACGGTAGAATTTGTTTTAATAAAACTTTCCTCTCCTGTATCGGGATCTTTCATGAACAGAGACACAGGATATTTATCCAGTAATTCCATGGAAGCAGAATCTCTTGAATCATATTTGACATGATCCAGGGTAAGATTTTGTTCATATTCTTCACGTATGCTATTATAGAAAGAAAGATCAGTAATGCCATAAATTTGTCCGGTCAGCCAGATGCGGATATAATCACTGTCAATGTACCGGTAAATATCATCACAGCAGGTGGCATGGCGTATGGATTTGCCTGTCGGCCTGTTAGAGACAAAATAGCCAAAATACCCTTCGACAGATTTTGAGAAATACAAATCGTCAACTTCAGAATTTATCGGTTTCCCCAGGTTTTCAGGATCTGAAAAATTGCGACCATTTCCCCTGGAACGAAAGACATCATAACCACCATAGTTGGGATAGCCGTTGGAGCTGAAGAAAAGCGTCCGGGAATCCACATGGTAATAAGGCGTAATTTCATCGGCAATGGTATTAATTTTTCTGCCGCAATTTCGTGGCGAAGTATATGCATCCCGGCGTGGATCCCAATAAGTGTACCAGATGTCCATGCCACCCTGTCCGCCTTCTCTGTCTGATACAAAGTACAATATATCGGTATTTCGCCTTGAAACCCCAACAGCCGGCATGGTTGATGTAGCATAAGGAGTATTGATTTCGTCATTTAAGCGCTGCGGTTCCTGCCAGATGTTGTTTTTCTTTTCTGTTTTATAGATATGGCAGATCATGTTGTTATCTGTGTCTTTGTTGCATCGTGTAAAATAAAAGCTATTCCCGTCCGGAGAGAATGCGCCGTTGCCAGTGTTATATTCATTTGAGTTGATAATGTCATTGCCAAACTCCCCTGTTGTTTTCCATGTCTGCCCTTGTTTTACAGCTTGGAAAAAACGGCGTTTAGGAATGGTATCCCTCATTGTGTCAAAATATGTAAGCTCATCCAGAGGCAGGGAGGCATAAATCAGACGATTTTCGCCTTGCGGAATAGGGTTAAAATCAATGTGGCTATGATTAATTTCATGCATGTTGTTAATCACGTAATTGGATTGAATGCTGTCTTGTAGAGCCATATTACAGCCTGTAATTTCGGTTTCCAATCTGTGTTTGTAATAACGGGTATCATCAACATCGTTTTGATATCGTTTAAAAACTTCAAATTCCCGCAGTGCTTTTTTATAATTTCCCTGCATTTTTAAGCAAACGGCTTTTTTGAATTGAGCGGATGTATATTTATATCTTTTTTCTCTGAATACTTTTCTGTAGTATTTTTCTGCCTTTTCATAGTTTTTTTCTCTAAAATAGAGTTCCGCAAGTGTAAACAATATTTTCGCATCTTCAGGTTCTTCTTCAACGTACACAGATAAGTAATCCACGGCAGTGTATATATCACCAGCTTTCATTGCTTGTAAGCCGTATCGCTTCGTTTCCCGGGCGTTCATGTCATCAATATTTTCCTGACAGTAAGCCTGGGACAGGTTAAACAAAACATAAATAAAAAGCGTAATTAAGAAGCAAATGTGTTTCATGATTAATATCTGTCACAAGGGATTGCAATACGTTCTAATTCTTTCACAAAATTGGTATAAACCAGCGATATTTCAAAAGCACCTTTAAAATTTGTAGCTTGTCTTAGGCCGGATACATTTATATCATAACTTATACCAATGTCAAATCCCATAAACCCTAGTCCTGCAATAACAATAAAAGCATCGCTTGTACTAAATTGTGTGCGGAATTCAGCTCCGGCATAGATTTTTTCAAGTAATTTTTCCCTGTTAAAACGATATCCGGCAATGCCGCCCATTAGGTAATCACTTGTTTGGGTTGTGAAACTGGTAAAAAAATCGGGCCTCACAAACCAGTGTTCTTTGATTGTAATGGCTGTATAGGCATTAGCAGCCAGCCTTAGAGGCAATTTGGCACCGTTATTGTTAAGGTAACTAAGAGACGGATTGTTGATATGATAAGCACTGAATCCTGCCCCCGGTGAAATTTTTCCAAATTTTTTTGTCCAGGCTATACCAGCGTTGATGTCAGGATAATTTATATTTTCATCCCAGTTGTTTATTTGATAAGGCAGATCAGAATCGAAATACCCTGAGGAGTTGTTATATTGTGCAGGAAAAGTAAGTGAGTTCATATCGTATGTTTGGATAATGTAGCCTGCTTGAATACCATAAGAAATGGTATGACTGTGAATATTTGACAGGTATGCCAATGATATAAATACTTTATTCGCTGTAAGTGCAGCTGCGCCAGACTGGTCATTAACAAAGAATACCCCGGTACCGATGTTCCCCTTTTTTACTGTAAAGGGTTTGTCAAACCCGGCAGAAATGGTTTTAAAGGCAGGTCCTATGCTGCTCCACTGGTTTCTGTAGTTGTTTGTAAACCGCCAGTTTCCGTCAAACATGCCGGTATATGCCGGGTTAACATACAACGGGCTTTTGCTGAATTGTGAAAAATGAATATCCTGTGTAAAACCGGGTTTTACACAAAAAATCAAATATATTCCCAGGATGACAAAATATATTTTTGTCCTTAGCATAGGTTTACTTTTAATTTACGCTCAAATATACTATATTTGTTGATGATATCAATTAAAATTACTAAAGAAAAATAAAAATGCTCATACGAAAAATTTTATTCTTGTTTGGAATTGTTATGTTAATAGTATCACATGGTGTTTTTGCTCAAATTGCAAGTTTTGAGGTAGGTGAAGGCCAGGATTCGGTTTGCATCAACGAAAATATTTATTTCACCAACACCAGTGATATTTCTGGTTGCTCAAATCCCGATGATGTTGAATATTTTTGGGAATTTGGTGATGGTGAAGTTTCTTATGAGGAAAATCCCGGTTATAATTATAGCTCATCAAGTGATTTTACGGTAATTTTAACTGTTACATGTGATGGGTTCTCTGATGCGGAAACAATGGTTATATCTGTTTTACCTACCCCTGTAGCCGATTTTGAGACGGTAAGTTACCAGGGATGTGTTCCTTATGAGCACAGTTTTGTAAATAACACCACACAAGAAGGAGGAGGTACCATTGACTCACACCTTTGGAATTTTGGCGATGGAACAAGCAGCACGGAAGAAAACCCTGTGCATGAATACACACAGGACGGCATATTTAGTATTATGCTTGAAGTTGTCAATGAAAACGGATGTTCTTCTTTTCATTACCAGGAAAATGCCATTATGTTGTCAGATACGCCGGTTGTAAGCATTGCAGCAGATCCGCAATCATGGTGTTATTCGCCTGTAGATGTGGAGTTTAATAGTGATATTGTGGTTTCTGATAATCTGGATTATTCTGTTGAATGGAATTTTGGTGATGGTTCTCCGGTTGCGACGGAAGAAAATCCTGTCCATGAATACACAAGTAACGGAGATTATGATATCAACCTGACTGTTGAAGATGAATATGGTTGTATTGCGGTAGTTGATTCACTTGATTACGTCCATATACACCCTGTTGTCCCTGACTTTACTGTTTACAATTCGGATTTTGATGAAATGACAGATGGGATGGTCTGTAAAGATGAAGAAGTGTATTTCTTCTGTGAAAATGAAGGGTTTGATGTATCATGGACGTTTGAAGATGGAAATCCGCCCACAAGCGGACAAATGAGTGCATCAGTGATATTTGATACGGAGGGAACGCATGCTGTTACCCTTACTGTGGACCCGGGAGGGGTATGTGAATCAGATACAACATTTAACATAGAGGTTGAAGACCCTCAACCTGATTTTACCATTGACGAGGGTTTTAGTTGTAATGCTCCATTTACCGTGCATTTTACAGCATCTGCCAATGTCGATGTTGATGAGTATCACTGGATTTTTGGCGATGGGGAAGATGATTATGGAATTGAACTTGACCACATATACGAAAACGAAGGTCAATTTTTCCCTTCACTTGAAATAACATCAACACATGGTTGTACCGGTAGTGTTGCCGGCCCTCAGGTGTATATCAACTCCCCCTCTGCTGCATTTTCTGTGGATACAACAGAAGGATGCTTGCCCCTTGATGTTACAGTTACTTACGATTCAGTAACTGATCCTGCAGATATTATTAGCTTTGAGTGGGATTTTTATGACAACATTGCGGACCCCAATACGTATCCTGATCCATACGTTGGGGGAACTGTAGAAAATCATGTTTACAATGATACAGGTGTGTTTGTTGTACAATTAATTGTTACAGACATCAATGGTTGTGTTGACAGTTCTGATGTTGAAATATCCGTAGGAGACTATCAGACGCCGCTTTTTGATTATGCATCCTATCCTTCCGAAATTTGTCCCTGGGATTCACTGAATTTTATCAGCCTTTCAGAAGATTCACTGTATATTGATTCGTATGAATGGTTGTTTGGAGATACAACTCAGTGGCAATGGGGGACTTCAGATCAACATCACCAGTATGATTATACATTTCATCAGGATACAGGATGGGTACAGGTTGTGCATGTGGTGGAACACAACGGTTGCCGTGATTCGTTGTACGTTGATTCTTTGTTTTATGTGAATGGCCCTGTTATTTATAATATTCCCTATATCCATGATTGCAATCAGGGTAATGAATATTTGTTTGAAGTGGATTTGGTAGAGGCGGATAGCTGGGATTGGATCATAAAAGATGATGCATTTAATGTCATTAATCAACAGTTAAACACAACAGACAGTACAATCATTTATGAATTCCCGGGAACTGGTGATTATTGGGTAATTGTCGATGCAATTAATATTACTACCGGATGTGAATATCAAGATTCTATTCTTTTGCATGTGATTGAACCGGTGGCATCTTTTACATTAAATCAGCCCATTGCTTGTGCCAACCAGGAAGTTAATTTTGAAGAAAGCGGCAGTGAAAACGCTGAAGAATTTTACTGGGATTTTGGCGACGGCGAAAATTCAGGCTGGATGTCTGAATCACAAACGACGCACACATATCATCTCCATGGTGATGTTGATGTTTGCCTGCATGTCAGGGATGAAAACGGTTGTGAAGATTCTGTTTGCAAAACATTGCATGTTGCCGGTCCTGAAATTGATATTACGTCAGCTTATCCGCTTGAGGGATGTACACCGTATGATCTGATTATAGAAGGTATTATACAGGCTGATAATAATATTTCCCTTGGCATTGTGCATGTTGAGAATCAAAACTCAGGATTTTCGTATGCTGATACCATTGTTGAAAACGGGACGGATTCCATTTCATTTATTTCTGATTCTACACTGACGGAAGCTGGTGTTTATGATGTGTTGATTGTAGCTCACACGACTGGAGGTTGTACCGACAGCCTTTTTATTCCTGCATTTATAGAACTGATTTCACTTGATGCTGAATTCACCGCTGAGTCTGTGGATGATCAGGACAGACAAGTGTGTGTGGGCGATATTATTGAGTTTATTCCCAATTTACAGGAGGATGATTATGATTATACATGGGATTTTGGTGATGGAACACCTGTAAACAATGAAATGCTTCCGGAACACAGTTATTCTGATCCGGGGGCTTATGATGTCATCCTGACAATCAGCGGAGAGGGCTGTGTGGAAACGGAAGAAAAACTGGCTTATATTGAAGTGCAGGAAGCCAATGCCCATTTCACGGTTTCAAACTCAAGCAGTTTCTGTCCACCGCTTGTATTGTCTTCCGGGGATGTGTCTTTGGATGAACCTGAAAATCCGGCAACTGAATATCATTGGCATTCCGGCTATATGAATCAACAGGGGAATGGGTACAATGCTTATGAATTTACTTACCAGGAAGCGGGACAATATTATCTGAATCTTATTGTGGAAACCAGCTTTGGTTGTACAGATGAACATGAGGAATTAATTTCAGTAAATGGTCCAAGCGGAGATTTGTTCGTCAATGGCGAAGATGTTGAAAACGGAGAATCCATTAATGCTTGTCTGCACGATACCATTGAATTTTCCATTGAAAATGGTGAAGACATTGACAGCATAAAATGGACATTTGGTGATGGTGCTACTGCTGAGGGTTTTAATGTTAGTCACGTGTATCATTATATGCCCACATCCGGTAATACATACAGGGTTGACCCGGATTTATATGGAGCCGGATGCAGGGATACATTCCGTAATGTTAAAATTGTTATTCACAATGTGCAGGCAGCTTTTTCACTCATAAACCCCGAAACAGGTGCTTTGGCTGATACGTTCAGGTGCAGTCCGTATGCTCTTGATCTTACCAATATTTCTATGGGAGATACTTTGTTGTATAACTGGCATGTTGAAGGCCTCGGAACACATAACGAACTCCATTGGGATTCAGTGTTGTTTGTGAATAACACACAAACGGATTCTGTGGTTGACATTACGCTTGAAGTGGAAAACACGGAAGTGGGATGTTGGGACGATACTGTCAGGCAGGTTGTGATTGGTTATGTTCCCGAACCAAATGCAACGCCGGATACCATCATTTGTGAGGGTGATGGATTTAATTTACACGCAGAAAATGGGGAGCAATATATGTGGTATCCCGGACTTTACCTGAGTGAAACAGAAATATCAGATCCCTATGCTGCTCCCGAAGAAGACATAACCTATTATGTAACAGTTACTTCCGGTAGTGAGTGTACCAACAAAGACACGGTTAATGTAAGCATTCAATATCCGGTTGTCAGCACGCTGGGAAGCAGTCAGGACACAATTCTCATAGGTGAATCTGTATCCAATTACGTGGAAACAGACCAAGCTACAGTGGAAATAGAATGGTCACCAAATACGGATATTTCATGTGTTGATTGTGAAAATCCCACTTTTTATCCACGTGAAAACCAATCATATATGGTTGAAGTAACAGACAGTCTGGGGTGTTTTACCCAAGAGCTTAATTATGATATTATTGTGGATATCCGGTACACATTGGATGTGCCAAAAGCGTTTACACCTGAAGGAAATTCTGTTAACAGGGTTGTGTATGTAAAAGGAATAGGTATCAGAGATTTAAAAGAGTTTTCCATTTTCAATCGCTGGGGCGAAAAACTGTTTGAAACCGATGATATAGAACAAGGCTGGGATGGCTATTATAAAAGTAAATTACAGCCGGTTGACACCTATGTTTATTATGTTGAGGCCGAAATGTGGGATGAAAGCATTAAAACCAAAAAAGGCACGATTATGCTGATGCAGTGATTAAAGGTGTTAAAGGAAAAATACAAATGCTATGGTTTTCATAATAGAACAGGTTTGTTTACAATCAAAAATACAAAAATAATCAATACGTTGACCAAAATAAGCCTAAATTCGGTCAGTGTACTGACAAATAGCACCTAAATTATTCTATGGGATATTTTGAATATATTCTGAAATACCTGGTTTCATCAATAAATTCACATTCGTTAAAGATGATTTCCATGTATGGATATTTATTGTAGTCCAGTTTTTTATAGCTTTTGTAAATTATTTTAACATTGTATTTTTGCAGGAAAAAGATAACCCCTTCATCAATTTTCCAAATAAGTTCTTTATTAAAACGATGTTCCTGTCTCATGATTTTACCAAGATTTTGTGGCCAGTCAAGGGGTAAAGGATTTGTAAGCCGGTACACTGGATAGATAATGGCATTGTCAGGCAGGAAGACAATTTGGGTGTCAGAATTTCTATAGTTGTTGATCAACGAATCAATTTCCTCGAAATAAGCATAAGTATGCTTGTTGGTTTTAATATTGCCGTAATCGGGATGAATATTTTTAAGCTTATGTGTTTGTTTGTCTATGCTTACATCACGGTAATTGATCTGTTGCTGACTCAGCGTGCCAGTAATAAGGTAAAGCAACGCTATGGCCGGAAGAGCAACCCGAAGCCATTTTTGTTTGAGCAGGAGGACATCCTGATATTTGATGAGATATACGTACAAAATTGAAATTACCAGTATCCCCAAAGAAAGGATGGGGGTGTTTACGCCCTGGCTTATGGTTCCTGTCCATGCCACAAATAATCCAAACCATGCAGGTACACAGGCATTAAATTTATTACCCTGTACCAATATACTAATAAGTAAGAGGTCAAGTAAAATCCAGAATGCACGGAATGACAATGTATATATATCCCTTGATTCGGCATTAATAAAATATTCAGGAATCCCGTATAGTATGTACAATACCAGGGCAGTTTCTAACAAAAAAAGCATACGCATAGCCGGTAATGTTGCAAGAAATGAATATAACTTGGTAGAAAGGCGTTTCCCAATTCCAATAAGCACTGCCATTGAAATAATAGCAATGTTGATCCATTTCATGTTGTTGGTAGTAAAATGGTTATAAAAAGACATTATAGCTTTGTCGTAAAATTCTGTATAGCTGGTCATCTGAGTAAGAAATGCCCTGCCTGCATCATTCGTCGCTATAACAATAGCATATAACAAAACTGGTAATATGCCTATAGCAGCGGCAATTAATCCGGTTTTCCATGCTTTTTTGCGGTATAATCTGATGGCTACCCACAACCAGCCGATTATGGGAATA
Organism: Bacteroidota bacterium; assembly: GCA_034721855.1. Classification (GTDB taxonomy): domain Bacteria; phylum Bacteroidota; class Bacteroidia; order Bacteroidales; family ML635J-15; genus JAQIBY01. The sequence continues at coordinate 20,838 of JAYENB010000341.1, read as the reverse complement.
ACTGCAAATGTCTGCTGTGAAAGCGCTGCCAGAACAAAAGCAAGTAGTCCCAGTGTCAGGCAGATTGTTTGCCTCCGTATGTTGAATGAACGCTCTGTTAAGTAAAATCCCATTGAGCTCCAGAATATGGCATCAATAGTGGACCAAGGGAAAAGGTAATGATTGTAAATGGTGCATACCCATGCAATAATCAGGAGGCTAAGCTTGTAAATGTTTGGTATCTCATGTTTAAAATTCGATTTCAACCTGAAAAATTGCACCCATGAAAAGGCGATAACAAAAAACTGAAAAAGCACAAAATACCGGGCGCTTATCTCCAATGGAAAAGGCAATAAAAAATGTATGCTGTGCAAAACACCTGATCCAACCGGGCGAATGCTGATGAACTCAAGATGTGGCACCTGGCCGAGAATAATACGCCAGCTCTGAGCTAATATTAAACCATCATCCGATGGATTTAGGCCCTCAGTTCCGGCATAATTGATGCTGATGTAAAACGCTGATACTACAATCAGGATGAGCCATGCCCATGGACTGAAGCGTTCGTGTATTTTTTTTTTTGGTGCCGGTCTCATATATTTTTTAACTTCTTAAATTAAAAATCGTTAATCCTTGCCTGCGCCCCGTAGCGAAGCGTACTGGAGTTCTTAAATCCCGTAGGATATACATCCAACGGGATAAATCAATTTTCTGTCTTATCATTGACTTGCACATAACTAATCAATATAAAACTGCAAGATATTGCTTTTTGGGATAATTTCCAAAAATATGCGTTTTAGGCTTGTGTAATTATGGACACATTTGGCTGGCTACGCCCAACAGAAAAGATAAGGTACAAAATCAGAAGAGACGGTTTATTCCATGATATATGAAGGTGGATATAGGAGGCATTTTACATATTTTTTTTACCTTTACAGAATGAATTGTATCTTGTTTTACACAAGCTGCTATGGATAAACTTAAAGCAAAAATATTGAAAGGGGAACGTATAACCAAATCAGAAGGCTTGAGTTTGTTTGACATGCCTTTGGCTGAGATGGCTATGCTAGCCGGAGAACGAAAGCAACATGTAAGTGCAGACCACGTGTATTACAATCGCAATGTCCATATAGAACCCACCAACGTATGTATTAATCATTGTTTGTTTTGTGCCTACAGAGCTCGCCGGGGGGAATCTCATGCATGGGAATATTCGCATGATGAAATTGAAAAGCTTGCTAAAGATGCACTGAAAAAAAATATTACCGAAATACATATCGTGGGAGGCATACATCCGGAGTGGACATTGGATTACTACATTGAAATTCTTAACATAATACGGAAACACAGCAAAAGGGTACACATAAAAGCCTATACAGCCGAAGAAATCCGGCAAATGTGTAAAAATGCAGGGATATCATTGTCTGAAGGGATTGAACGCTTACAAAACGCAGGTTTGAATTCTGTGCCGGGCGGCGGTGCTGAAATTTTTGATGAAAGCGTACGGCAAAAAATATGCCCTGATAAGATTGATGCAGATACCTGGCTGGATGTGCACAAGACTTTACACAAATCAGGGGTGCCGTCTAATGCCACCATGTTATACGGCCACATTGAAACGCCGCAACACAGAATTGACCACCTTGATAGGCTGAGAAATTTGCAAGATGATACCGGTGGTTTCAATGCTTTTATTCCTCTGAAATACAAAAGCGGAAACAATAAATTGTCTTATGCCGGAGAAAGCCCTGTTGTTGATGACATGCGAACTTATGCCATCAGCCGTATTTTCCTCGATAACATACCTCACATTAAAGCGTATTGGCCCATGATTGGGAAAGATGTTGCTTCCATGAGCCTGGCTTTTGGCGTAGATGATCTTGATGGCACCATTGATGATTCCACAAAAATCTATTCCCTTGCCGGGTCAGTAGAAAAACATCCGGCTATGTCTGTTGAAGCAATTAAAATCATGACAAGGGTTGCCGGATTAAAAGCTGTTGAGCGGAATTCTGTTTATGATATTATTGATTAATTTTTTTCCAGCGGGCAATAGCGATACAGGTAATCATTAGCTTCCGGATGCTTATAATGCAGGGCTTTTCGCCATTGATAACAGGCTCCTTCGGTATCCCCGGCTTCGTATCGTGCCAGTCCGTAATTGATATATACCTGGGGCAGGTTGGGTTCAATATCGAGAGCCATAGCATAATCGTAAAAGGCATTTTGGTATGACCTGGTTTCCAGAAAAGCATCACCGCGAAGGGTAAAATATGCATGGTTGCTTTTATCGGATTCAAGAGCTTTGTTCATCCAGCGAATAACATCGTGGTAATTTTTCTGATGGAATTTGGCTTTGGCCATCAGGTACCAGCCTTCAGTATCTGAAAAGGCGCTGCAGTAACTGGTAAGTGTTTCCACGGCAGTGTTATACTGTTTGCCGGTAATGAATGATTTTGCTGCAAGCAGGTAATAATCAGGGACCCAGGGTGCGAGTTTTAGTGTTTTTTCTGCGGCATCCACTGATTGCCTGATGTTGTTGTTTTTACGATACAAGCGTGCAGCGGAAGCATGGTAGGAAACTGTGCGCGGGCTGGCTTCTGTGGCCTTTTTTATATAATTCATTGCCAAACGCTGGTTGCCCATCTCATCATACAACAAGGCAGCAAGATACAGGTATTTATGATTGGACGGGTATTGAGACAACAATGGATTGAGTTCTTCCAGTGCCCAGTTGTAATCCCCATCATGGTAAAAATTCAGTGCAGCTTCGTAGGTCAAATCACATTTTCTGTAATGATCCTGTATCCAGAAATGGCGCCAGACCGATGATGATTTTATTGGATCAAAGGTTTTTTCCGAGCGTATATTACCCCTGAGTTTCCGTTCGGAAGATTTTATATGGCCTGCAAGCATTTGCATGGATTTTTGTGGCTCGTTGTGTTGGGCATAAAATAAAGCAGCGTAATATTTCATGCCTGCATCATCCGGGTGCATGTTGATGAGTAGTTTTAATGGCTCAAATATCCCGTTTTGATGTAATTTTTCTGCCAGGTAAACAGCCATCCCGGGATTTGCCTGAAGGTCATCTGTGAGTTGTTTAGGAATTCCGGAGGCCTTGTGGTTATCAATGTCAACAAGGTAATTGAACCATAGCTCTTGTGTGTTTTGTGCAACAACACAAAACGGAAACAAAAGCAGGGTGATTTGGACAATCAATTTTTTCATTCTACCTGGCTTGGGTCTGGTTGTTGTCCTGAGGTATATACATGTATGGTTCCATTCATGTTTCTGGGTTCTATGCCCGTTAACCTGTATTCATACACATCGCAGGTGTAAAAATACACACCATCACTGACAAGATTGTTGTTTTTCTGAATGCGTCCGTCCCACATGATGTCAGGGTCTGTGGTTTGAAAAACCAATTGGCCCCAGCGGTTATAAATTTTCATATCCACATGATCAACGAAAAAATACGGCATTTTAGGGTGAAAATAATCGTTGATACCATCATTGTTTGGGGTAAACACATTGGGCAATTCATAATAGGTGCAATTGTCAACACACACACTATTTGAGAGAGCGCTTTCATTGTAAAATGAATCCACAGCGGTTACTACATAACAGGCTGCCATGGTTAATTCCGGATAGTGTTTATATTGCATGGTATTTCTGTCTTGTGTGCTGTCAAGAAAAGCGTAGTCATCATCCAGGTTAATTTTGTAATATATCTTGTAGTGATGTGTGTCTTCAAGGCATGAATCTGCCATTGTCCATGTCAGGTGATTGTACAGGCTATCGCAATAGCTGCTGACATCAAGATGTGGCGGGCAGGGGGGAGCTGTATCTTTTGGTGTGCCACAATTTATTTGCGACCAGTTGATGATGGGATCCACATAGCCGGAAGTTGTGTATTCGCCTGTGCTTTTAATTTTGTAACAATATTCATTCCCGTTGATAAGCAATGAATCCACATACAGAATATCGGGTGTGGCGGCAATGGAATCATAATCCCCGGTAACAGGATTTTCACGGTACACAGTATAAGTCAGATTTTGCCAGGGCACATTTTTTTCGAAATCAAGTTCAAGGGCGTTGTCTTTTTCATTAATACGCAAAAAGATGGATGAAGCTACGTGCGGTGTTCCAATCAACACCCTGTTACCGGGCTCATCGCTATAAAATTCAACAAGGTAAGACCAGGCTGTATCTTTGGTGTTTAGTCCGTTATCGTGAAATGTGGTGTCGTTGATGTTTTCGGTTGAATCAATGAGCTGGAGGTTTTCACCCCACAGGCTGTCTGACCGGTATATCAGGTATTTGTAAGGGCCGGGGTAAGCAATGCTGTCAAATTCAGTGGGTTTAGACCATGCAAGGTATATTTTTCCGTTTTCTGTATCTGTGCTGTCAACAGAAACATTAGTGATGGTGGGAATACCACGCACCAATTCTGTACAGATTTCTTCGCTGGCATAGCTTTCAGCGCCATCAGGAAAAACGGCTACAACCCGGTAGCAATAAACAAACCCTTGTGGTAATCCGGTGCCATTGTTATTGTCCAGAAAAATTGTATCTGAATGGCTATCGGTAGTGCCGATGAAAGCATATCCAATGTCGTCGGGGACACCGCGTGTACATTCCCCGGGAGTCCAGTCAATGGGTTCATTGCTACGGTATATTTTGTATCCGGTAACGTTGTTGCATTTGTTGGGATGCCAGTTGAGTGTTATGGTGGTGGTTGTGGATGAGATGTCAGCCCATTCGGTGGCAGGGCCGATGACATAAATATTCACGTTTTTGATATCCACCAGGCTGATGGGTGATGCATTGTCAGTGGCTTTGAAATTGACAAGGTAAGGTTGCTGCCTGACATAATCACATAAAGTTTGCCACACAAAAAGGCCTTCTGCCTGTCCGTTGCCAAGGTATTCGTACTCAAATGTGGCATAAGAATCAGAGATAAGAAAAGGGGCTCCGTTGGCAGACATGCTAAGTTCATCCCCGTCAGGGTCTTCGGCCAGTACGGTCATTTCTATTTTGGTTCCGGCTTCAACACACAGTTTTTCATTGGCAATGACTTCAGGGGATTCGTTGTCGGTATCGAATATTTCAATTTGCATATCCCTGATTATTTTTCCGATTTTCACACCGTTTCGCCATTCTTCAATCAAAATAGCGATGTTATATACACCGGCTTCAACGGGAGTGTCCCAAATAAGATCACCTGAAACGGCATTGATGGTCAGGCTGTTTGAGGCTTCCGGGAGGGTGTAGCCTTCAATGGGTTCACCATTTTCACCGCGGCAGGTTGTCATGGCGTAAGAAATGCTGTCACCATCGGGATCGTATGCGCCCGGATTGTGAATAAAAACCTGGCCGACAGCGCCTTTGTCCACGGGCGGCTGGGTGAGTACAGGGGTGCTGTTGCTACCGCCTTCAGCACTGATTGACATGATGGTGGAAATGCTGAAAACAACGTTCACTGAATTGGGTATGTTATCCACACCGGCATTACGGTTAGGGTCTTCCACCACTAGTTCATATATCCCCGGTCCTGGAAAAGTGTGTGTGCCTTCATATCTGTTATATTGATAATAATCCGGAAGTTGTATTTTTTCCACCCTGGGTAGGATAGAGCTTGTGTTGTCGCCCCAGAAAATTGTAAGTTCAGGCCTGTCTGCGGTGTATCCCGGTCCGGTACACGTATAAGTAGTGATAGTTATTTTGTATGTGAGGTCTGATATTTGCTCGTATGTAATTTCCCCTGCACGGTTGTGTGTGGCTGAAACTTTTTGTACACAAATAATCAAAAATAAAACTGTCAATATGTAGGTTAAAAATTTATTCATTTATTTTCAAAGTTACCTCATAATTGTCATTTGTCAAACGAAAACTTTCCTGTTTATTGTATATATTGGTAATCAGTAAATTGCTTTGTCCGTGATGCAGTTCAGTGAGTATTGGATTTGATATTTGCACTGAAGTTATTGTATCCGTTTCAAGGGGGATACTGAAAAACAACCTTATGGTCATGTCTTCTTTGGCATAATTCCTGATTTCGAACCTGTCAAGCGTGATATTTTCAGGTGGAATGCCTTTATTGTTAACACTGATTTGAACTTTGTCTTTATAATAACGTAACAAAGGTGTCAAATCTGATTCAGTGATGTCAGCATTTGTTCCAATGGTATCAATTTCCATGTCATACGCATTCTCTGCGGCCTTCGTCAAATCGTCATAAAAAATACGGCTCATTAACACCAGTTTATCTTCATCTTCATCCAGTTCAAGCGTGTTAAATGACACATATACAGGGTGCAAACTACTTACCAAAAATGCTATGATAATTGCCCATTTCATACCTCAACAAAATTATTAAAAATTATGACACAACCGGAAAATATTATTTACAAATTTTTTGGTTTCTTTAGAAATTCCAGTGTTAAAACAGCTCTCGCTGCAGCAAGAGATAGAGAACTGACCTTGATTATTGAACATAATTACATTGATTTCACCTTGATATTTCAACATTTTATTTTAATTTTTCCATTGATATTGCGACAAATTATCTTATTATTAATTGATATTTGAGCCCTGTCTAAAAAGTCAAAAAAATGAGAAATGCCACAAAGTCACGAAGACACCAAGAGTCACAAGTATTTGTATTGCAGTATTTTAAATTGTGAGACTTTGTGTCTTTGTGTCTTAGTGGCAAGGAAATGACTTTTTAGACTGGGCTTATATTTAAGATATTTCATTAATTTTACAAATAAAATTTACAATAGCTATGGAACGATATATATATCAGCATTTATTGGACTGGAAAAACACAAAAAATCACAAACCTTTGATTTTGCGCGGTGCCAGACAGGTTGGTAAAACCTATATTGTCAGAAAACTCTCGGAAAACTTTTCAAATTTTATTGAAGTAAACTTTGAATCAGAACCTGATCTTACATCTATATTTCAGGGAAATCTATCCCCCAATGATATTTGTGAAAAATTATCGGCTTATTATAATGAATCCATAACAGATGGGAAAACTTTACTTTTTTTTGATGAAATCCAGGCTTGCCCTGAGGCAATAAAAAGTCTTCGGTATTTTTATGAAAAGCGTCCTGATTTGCATGTTATTGCAGCAGGATCACTTTTAGAATTTGCATTAAAAGATTTGTCCTCTTATGGTGTTGGCAGAATTCGTTCAGTTTTTATGTATCCTTTGTCGTTTAATGAGTTTTTAAATGCAGCAGGAGCATCTTCTTTACTAAAAATCAAGCAAAAAGCAGACGTTAGTAACAAACCCGATGATATCTTTCACAATAAGTTAAAAGCATTGTTTGTCAAGTTTTTGATTATTGGCGGGATGCCTGAAGCAGTTGATACTTATTTCAAAACGAATGATTTAATTAAAACGCAGCATGTGCTGGATGATATCATCATTTCCCTGGAGGATGATTTTGTAAAATATAAAACCAGGACTAATACAACACGCATAAAAGAGGTTTTTTCCTCTGTTTTGCACCAAACAGGAAATAAATTCACGATAAGCACTGCTTCAAACAGTGGAAACTTTGCCCAAAAAAAAGAAGCTCTTGATATGTTGGAAATGGCAGGCTTGTGTTATAAAGTGTATCACACTTCCGCAAATGGACTTCCTTTGGCTGCAGAATTAAACAGAAAAAAGTTCAAACTGGTATTTTTTGACACCGGAATTTTGCAACGCTCACTCCGCCTTAATCTAGCAGATTTTGTTCTTTCAGATCAATTAAACATAATCAATAAAAGTAATATTGTTGAGCAATACATTGGCTTAGAGTATGTAAAATATTGCCATGCCTTTACAAAACCGGAATTGTATTACTGGCATAGAGAAAAAAGGGGTAGCAGTGCTGAGGTTGATTATGTTTTTGAAATCAATTCACAAATTATTCCTGTTGAAGTGAAATCAGGGATGCAGGGTAAGATGAAAAGCCTTTTTATGTTTCTTGAAATGAAAAATCAGCCTTTTGGTGTACGTACATCACTTGAAAATTTTGATGTTTATGACAAGGTTCATGTTTATCCTTTATATGCTATTGATAATTTATTTACAGAATGATTTTTACCCCCTTTTGCTTGTGAGGCCGCTTTGTTCCATCGGTTGCCGGACAAGCGTCATTTTTGGTCAAAAATGCTGCCAAAAGCTATTTGTGAGGTTGGCTTTTGTACCACGTGTATGAAAATTTTAATGTATAGCATCATTGGTTAATTTTTGATTCATATTTTATATTCTAACTTTGCCCTAAAGGGCGTAATAGGGGGTGGCTGAAGCCTTACACCCCGCCCTGAAGTGCGGGTAGGGCTAAAGTCCCTTTCGTCTCGAACTGAGTCCGGGGTAATTGGGCTAAACCCTTAAAGCTTTTTGATTCTTCAATTGCTCTGTCCTCAATTGCTCTGTCCTTTAGGGCAGAGCTAATTGAGTGAACCGAAAAAAATCTTAGGGCTTTAGCCCTTTCATTACGTTTGACCACTTCGCGGTCATGAGAGGGATAAGCCTGAAAGTAATAGCTCTTGCTAAGCAAGAAACGCAACAAAAAATAATGAGTTTATTCCAGCAAAGGATTGTTGACAACCCCTGAAAACAAAATGCTTTCAGTGCTGCGTTCCCGTATCAGGAAAATAAACGGACGGTTTATATTGACAGGAAAAGGTTGGTTCCCTGCAGATTCATAACTCACTTCGACTGCTGTTACAGCAGCGGCTTCTGTACCTTCTTCATTGACGTCAATATAGGTTTTATGCAACACCCTGCTGACAAACAATCCCATTTGGTCGTTAATGCCTGACAAATCTGCTTCACCATCGACAAATAAATCATGCATGCCAAGTGACACCAATACATCTTTCAAATCTTTTTTCCCCCATTCAAATTTGAATTTTGGCATGGATAAAACAATTGGTCTTTTATACAGGCTGCTTGTCCATTCTGACCATGTGGCTGCCATTAATGTTGATAAAACATTTTCAGGGGCCTGGTCTTGTGCCGGTAAAATAACATCCATCACAAAATTACCACGGCCATAAGGTATTTCCACAATTGATGTGCCGTATGCCGAAAAATATTTCAAATCAGCTTCCATTTGCATCATAGGCACTTCAATGGTTTCATCATCAGGCAGGTAAAAGTCCTTGTCTTCGGTTTGCGATTTATCAAATTCGTATTGCCATGTACCGTAAAAATAAATGGCATTGATAAGATACATCACAGCTTCTGGAGGAATCTCATCAATAATTTTATCAATTTTTTGATGTGTGGCGTCAGCAACCCAATCGTTTATGATTGAAACAGCATCGGGAGAGGTGAAATTTAGTGCTGTTATTTCTGCGTCATAATATTGCTTGTTGACATCAAGAAAAGATGGCAACACATTGAAATCATTTCTGTACCAGATGGAATTTGCGATATCCATTTCCACTTCCGGGTCAAGTTCTGTGAGTTCCTCCATGATGTATTTGAAATACGCATTGAATGCTTCCATGTTATAATCTTCAAAATCCATCACTTCAAGCATTTCGTCAAGGGTGTTTTCTTTTGCACCATTGGCTGTCATAGCAAGGGCAAGATTTACGCTCAGGGGTGAAATCATCAGGTTTGTGTTTTCTTGTTCATCTTCATTGACAACCCTTAACAGATCAAAAGCAAACGAATTTCCCGATGCCACCATATTTTTTTGGGTTTGGGTCAATTCAATTTCTTTGTAGTTCAGATTTTCTCCGTTTTTTCCGTCTTTATTGCACCCAGAAAAAAACATTGCAAAGGCGATAAAAATTACGGTTAGTGTTACTGTTTTTATCATGGCAATGATTTTTATGGTTGTTCTTAACATAGTTAAACGGGTAATTAAAAATTAAAGTATATTAAAGAATGAATAAATTTGTATGCAAGATACACAAAAGGAAAGACAAATCAAAATAATTAATCATTAACCTTAAATCCGCAGGTTGATTCGTCATGAAAAGTCAAGATGTATGTTATTTCTGGTAAGCGCAATGAAGAGCATCGCAAGCGTAGCGGTTATTGAGCGTAATCGTAGCTACGGTGAGAAGCTCTGAACGAGCATTGCCAGAAATAATGTGAAGATTGGATTTGTAATAGATTCAACTTTCTGATTTAAGGATTTACACAAAGTTTTAAAAGCAACGCAAAATCTGCTCTGATTTTATAACATTATATGATTATGTTTACCCCTACTTTACTACATTTTATTGAATTATTAGTGCGATCGACAATGTATTCCCCAATTTACAGAATGGTTTTTGCTGGTAATTTTTACCCATCTATTGCTTTTGAGGCCGCTTTTGTCACCATTTTTGGTCAAAAATGGCGCCAAAAGCCTGATTTGTAGGGGCTTTTGTGCCACGGGTTTCACCTGTGGTTATTCGTGTTCGATCCGCTTCGGGGTCGATACTGGTATAAGATGCACGAAGGTAACACAAAGAAGCCCGAAAGCGTTGCAGTGTATTGCTCTTAGCAAGAAGCCCGGAGGGCTTCAACATGAATAACCACCGGATAAACTGGTGGTCACTGAACCGCCACACTCCACAACCCTGAAGGGGTTGAATGATAAATATATATATTATTGAGTTACCAGTAAACTAAAAAAGTAAAATTATTATAAGCACTTACACACAAATCCTTTATCAGCTTGTTTTCAGTACAAAAAATCGAAAAAACGCTTTCTGCGGAAACTATACCAGATTTATATAACCTTATACCGATAATCAATATATTAGAATTATCAATAATCATCAATAAAAATATTACATATTACACATTAGAACGCAACTTGGTATTAAATCCGCAATGCCTGCAGCCCGTCAGCGATGTTTTTGGGGTAATAATCCAGTTCCGTAATAGATTTATCCAGTTTGAGGCATGTTTTTGGCGGACGCAGCGCAGAGGCTGATAGTTCTGATGATGAGATGGGGGAGATGAAATTTGTGTTGTATCCTGCGCTTGTTGCAATCCGGCAGGCAAAATCAAAGACACTGGTTAATTCGTTGCTTGGCACATCATTTTTTTCAGTTCGAAGATTTCATCCTGTTTTCCCAGTACAAAAATGTGGTCATCGGAAAAAAGTTGGACATCAGCACCCGGATTTACCAGGTAAGTCCCGTCTTTTCGGCGAATACCAATGATGTTAGCGCCGGTGTTTTGCCTGATTTTAAGTTCCCCGATGGTTTTTTTATCATGGTCATCAATCATATCACAGCAGGAAATCTCTTCAAGGTTGGTTTCACTGACAGCCTGCAGCAGGACGTAATCCATAAATTCCACAATATCGGGCTGGGCAACGAGTTTGGCCATGCGTTGTCCTCCTGTTTTTGCCGGCATAATGACATTGTTAGCCCCTGCTCTTTTGAGTTTGATGTCAGAATTTTCGTTTGATGCCCGTGCTATAATTTTTAAACCAGGGTTAATTTCCCGGGCACTCAGCACAATAAACAAATTGTCTGCATCAACCGGAAGGGCAGCAATGAGGGCTTTAGCCCTTTCAATACCTGCTGCAAAAAGCACTTCATCATTGGTAGCGTCGCCGTGTACATAGAGCAAATCAGATTCATCCCTGATTTGACTAATGATTTCAGGTTTTTTCTCGATGATCACAATTCTTTTGTTGTGGGAAACCAGTTCTTCAATAGTTTGCTGGCCATTACGACCATATCCCACAACAATCACATGGTCAGATAAATTTTTGATTCGTTTTTCCACTTTTTTCTGTTTAAAATAGTTTGTAAAAATTCCACTGACTATATACCGTGTAAAATTGGATATCACATAAGCATATATAGAAAAACTCACTAAAATGAGTACGATGGTAAATATTTTACCGGGTTGGGAAAGAGGCGCCACTTCACGAAACCCAACCGTAGCAATGGTAATGATGGTCATGTAAAGCGCTTCAATGAAAGGGTAATTTTCAATGATAATATACCCAACCACACCCATGACAACAATAAACAAAAGGATTAAAAATGCTATGACGATGCCTTTTGTGTTGATGTCTTGAGATGATGTGTTGTTACTAAACATGGTTTTCCCGGGTTATGAGTTTTTGACCAATCATGCAAAATAAACATTTTTTTTCGTTACAATAATGGTTTCTCAATTGTATTAATGCCTGCGATTCCAATGCATTGGAAACATGTATGCCGATATCCTGCCATTCCCGTATGATTCGATTGTTTTCAGGGGGGAAACTTTCAAGGAAATAAATGGCTTTGTCTGCGTATTTTTGTTCATCACGCATGCGGGCATACAAAAATAAAAATGGTACCACAGCGTTGATGATGAGGTTGTTTACAGCCATTTTGCCAGGTTTCTTAACTTGTTCAGGGCTCTGAGTGCCAAACTTATAATGTGTGTTCCAGTATGCAGATGCAGGTTTTATAAACAGGGAATGAAGTTGCTCAATTTCTTTTGCTTCGGCCACTTTACTGAACAGATTTTCTTCTTCGTGCATAAGTTTTGCCAGTTGAGCCAGCCTGATGACCGGGAAATTTACCGGACGCATGCGGGAAAATTTCCACAAATGCGGTTGTATGTTATCGAGTTGATATTTGTGTTTTAAAAAAGCGTATTCTTTTTTCAGTTCAAGAAAATAATCATCTTTTAGCTTGCCTTTGAGTAATCCGGCCTGACCAAAAAGCAGGGCCTCAATTTGCAGGAGGTTGTTGCGGTGTTTTGCCAGGATTTTCCAGTTCAGGCTGCGTCCCAGCATTTCAAAAGGGGTTTGATTGACTTTAAGGCCAAATTGTTTAAACAACACCTGGTAAAAGGCGGTATCAATGTCTTTTCGTTCTTTGTACAAGCGTTTTTCAATGTCTGAAGCTTTGTTTTTCAATCGTTCCACAGCCACCGATTGCAGCCAGATGATGATTTCGGAAGGGGTGATTTTGTGTATGTCCTGATAGCACGGGATGCCTGAAATGTTTTGTATGAGTTTTTGATATTGGTTGAAAGCTGACATAGGGTATTGCATTTCCCATGTTTCAGGTTCACGGCCTGAATGTGTCATTGCATTTTTGTTGTTTTCCGCGACAACGTGTAGAATGACATTATTATATGCCGGGTCTGTGTGATGATTGTGTGCAAACCAGTCAGATGCTTTTTTGTGTATTTCAACATTGCCTGCCCAGATGGTGCCGTCAATGTTGATTTTGGCATTGAAAAAATCCGGACCGGCATCGAAATTATGAATACCGGTGTCCAATACCTCAAAGGATTTTTGAGATGCTGTTTCAGTAGCGTTTGTCCATTGACGTGTTTTCCAGATGAAATGCAAAAAATCTTCACTCATACTTATCCCGGAATTTTAGGTTAAAGATAGAAAAAAATCATGGTAACTACTCAGTGCTAAAATTAAATAAGAATTAACTATTCAAACGCATTTAATTTTCACCGCAAAGACGGAGAGGCGCTAAGAAATGACGATAGCGAGAAGGCACGATAGGGCGATGGGACGATGTAACGACAGCATGAAAGTGTGACATCGTGTTTTCGTGCTTTCGTATCTTTGCGACATTACGACTTTGCGGTGACGAGCTACTTTTGCTGATACTGATTAGTTACAAATCATGGAAACATAAAAAAAGCCATTTGTGTGTTACAAATTCAATCCAAAGCATCCACAAACTCTTTAAACAACAAAACTTTGTTTGTATCAGCCTGGTCATACATCAGATGCTCAAAATCTTTTGATTTATGTTTAAGATTAAGAAGGATTATAAATTTTATTTGCCAGATAAAGAGAAAACCCGGGTATCGAAAGATGTTCGGGAAATGTGTACAAGCCATTTCGCAATTTTACAATATACCCTTTTTGTTGCCATCTAAACAGGTTTTTAGTGTCAAAACCAGGAAATAACAATTCAGCTTGATGGTTTGTAAAACAATATTGCCTGAAAAACTTATTTCTAAATTCTAAATACATTTCCTTTTTTAGGCAAAAACAGTAAAAATTGGAAATAAATCACATTGCTTTTTAAAGCATTATGGAGTTCAGTCTAAAAAGTCAAAATAACAAAATTTCCCACCAAGCCACAAAGACACCAAGTTTCACAAAGTACTGGTATTCAATAAATTTAACTTTGTGATTTCTTTGTGTCTTAGCGGCTTTATGGGATAAAATGACTTTTTAGACCGGCCTCATTATGGTTTTTTACTTTTTTTTCTTCAATCTCACTATCTCCCCTTCTTCCCATCGTGGTATCGTGGCATCTTTTTTTCAGGACTTTTGCGTCCTATTGATCAAAATCTTAGCCCTATGGTGGCCATAACAGAATGCCGCTGAATATCCATATTGGCAACGGGGCTGCTGACAGCACTGCTTTCGTAAAGGAAATATTTCTCGCTTCTGTCCTGGTAAACATATCCAAGATCGAAAAAGAAAGATTCATTACGTACCCCAATACCGCCTGAATATTGCATAAAACCGGCATCGCTGTTAAAAGTATCATCCGTGTATGGGGAATCATAATATGCCCACCCCAGCCGGAATGCAACCATGCCAATGCGGTATTCAGCACCTGCTTTGATGTTGTGCGTGCCGGTATAATAATCGGCAATGTTTTCATTTTCATCATCAAAGGCGTAATCTGATGCCCTGAGCTTGCTGATGCCGTAATTGGCATATTCATAATCTACACTTAAAATGGTGCTGTTGAAAAGTACAGTAGCAAGCCCGGCCTGTGCTCGGAAAGGCGACGTGAGTTTGTAATTATTCAATCCCAGGGGAGATTCTTTTGTATTGCTCATCCATGTTGAATCCCATTGTGAGGAGAAATATGTGGAATACTCATCGTGCAAATTATAAAACGTAGGTGTATGCAACGCCACACTGGTTCGCAGCCAATCCAGGGGCCGGTAAATAACCCCCATTTTGAAATTGTAACCTGTGCCGCTGGTTTTCAGGGTTTCTTCGTAAATGAAGGAATTGAAATTATCAATGACATCATTGACATCATTTTCTCTGTAAAAAATGCTTTGTTCAAAATCTACTTGCTGGATACCAAAACTGGCGCCTGCATACAAAGTATGATCAAAGTTCATCCCCATGGATAATACGTATTCACCTACGTTTCCACTGCGTTGGATGTTTTCTTTTTGTTCCTGGCCGAATGAACCTATATTTGATATATAACTTGTGGTATCTGCGTTGGCGGGGTCCGTAAGGTATGTGTAATATGCAGGCCGGCCATAAAAATCATCTAAATTATCCCAGTAATAACCCTCTGATATAGCAGCAAAATACTGAGCCATGGAGTTGTTCTCGTTGATGCCTTCAATTTTGATGCATTGGTTGAAATTATTCAACTGATTATATCCGAACCCAAAACTCAGGCTTTTGAGTGCATTGCCTTCGCTCTCAAACAACATCGTCCCCACATACCCCAGGTTGCTGATGTTCATGTTATACGTGAAATCGCTGGATTTCTTGTCAATGTATGCCGCATCAGTTTGTGTGTACATAATTCCAGGGGTAAATGTGATTTCAGACCTGCGAAACACGCCAAGTGCTGCAGGGTTTTGCGAAATGGCGCCAAAATCGCCACCTAAGCTGCCAAACGCTCCTCCCATGCTGTTATACCTTGCGGTTCCTGATGGATTGAGCCATGAATAACGAAGCGCATCTACCTGGTTCTGAGCAAAGAGCCCAAAACTGAGTGCGATTAATACTGTGCTTATAATGTATCTTTTCATCGTTTTGTTGTTTTATTGTTTCGCAAATCAAAAATCGTTAATCCTTGTTCTTAAATCCCGTAGGATAGACATCCAACGGGATAAATCAATTTTTATTCTCTTTTTGCTTTGTTCTGACTTTAACATAACTGGTTAATAAACGTATTGCCTGTTTAAGGTATTATCTGCCCCGGCTCCCTGATGATCCACCAGAAAAGCTGCCACCGGAAGAGCGTCCGCCGGATGAACTGCCTGATGATCCACTTGAAGAACCGCCACTGAAGCTGCCTGAACTTGATGAAGAGCGGCTGCGGCTGCTACTACTGCTGCTTCGGTTAAAACTTGAGCTGCTGTTTCGTGATGAACCTGAAGAAGATCGGTTAATTGACCTGCTGTTGCTGCCGCTACTTCTTGTAGGACTGCTGTAACTCCTCGACGGACGTACGTTGTTTTGGTGTGAACTTGAACTTCCAGTCCTGTAATGAGTATTGGAACTTCCAGACCTGTTGTAGTAGTTGTTCCTTGTATTGGTGTTCCCTGATGGTCTTGTGTACCGGGAATTGTCTCGTACATCACTTGATGTATTATAGTTATTTCGGGTACTTGAGGGAGTAGGGTTATAACTACGGTTGGTGTTGTACCTATTTCCGGTTCTGTTATCGGGACGTTGATAGTACCTGGGTTTTTTATCGGTACTTCTTTGATTATCTACCTTATCCCGTTCTGAAGCGTCATTGCGGCCGTTGTTATCTCTAATTTCGCTGTAAGCAGGACGATTTACCGGATTTTCTTTTTGACTTCTGTTGGCGTCAGCGTCCTGAATTTCAGATTCTGCTGCCTCAGCATTTAACCTGGTTTCGCGTGATTTGTCATCACGTTGTGCGTTAGACACGGATGGTTCTTTATCTGCCCTGCTAACATTACTCTCATCACCACGGCGTATAGCAACCGGTTTGTCATCATCTTCTGATTCAATTCTCTCTGCATTGTTGACGGCAGGAATTTTTGAATCAAACCGCTTGTTCCCGTCATCTTCATCGTTATTACCGGGGCCGGGACGATGACCTGTGCCGTTTCCACCTACAGATCCACGGTGACCATAATACACATCATCGTTATCATAAGCAAGCCAATCATTATAGTTGCCCGAATAGGATCCATCATAGTATCCATCCCAATAGCCGTGATAATACCCGTTCCAATAGGGGGAATAATACGGATAATAACTCCAGGGGGTGTACCATGAATAGTAAGGATAACCCCAGCCAATGTTAAATCCCCAGCCGGAATACCAGTTGTAGTTTATACCCCAATTCCAGTTATTATAATACCAGGGATCATAATAATAATCATGAAAATACCTTAACCGGCTTGAATATGTATCCCCATAATAGTAATTGTTTACGACATCGCCGCCACCACCATAATATTCATCATCATAGTATCCGTCGTCATAATATGCGGTATCATCATAATATGCTGTGTCTTCATAATAATAATCTTCATCAGCATAATAATTATCATCCTGATGTGCAGGATCTTCATATTCGTTATCGTAAGATTCGGAATATTGAGCGGGCTTTTCAGATGCTACGTCATTACCTGGGGTATAATAAACATCATCATAGCCGTTATCTTCGCCCAAATATACACTGGTAGTGCAACTTGTAGCAAAGATTATAATTGCGAGTGATAATAATTTTAAAAGTTTCATAATCTTATCTTATTTTTTTAGTTTTGACAAGCTAATTTTCATTAAATAAGATGCAAAATTCATACCAAGATTGATATGTCAAAAGGATTAACAAAACGCAGCGAGAACTATTCACAATGGTATAATGAACTTGTTGTGAAAGCTGATTTGGCAGAAAATTCTGCAGTAAGAGGATGTATGGTGATCAAGCCTTACGGATATGCAATTTGGGAAAAAATGCAGTCTGTATTGGATAATATGTTTAAAGAAACAGGACATTCAAATGCCTATTTTCCGCTTTTTATCCCGAAATCTTTTTTTGGAAAGGAAGCCAAACATGTAGAGGGTTTTGCCAAAGAATGTGCCGTAGTAACCCATTACCGGCTTAAGAATTCAGATGAGGGCATTGTGGTTGATCCTGATGCAAAGTTAGAAGAGGAGCTAATTGTACGACCCACATCAGAAACGATTATCTGGAATACGTACAAAAACTGGATTCAATCGTACCGTGATTTACCCATTTTGGTGAATCAATGGGCTAATGTTGTGAGATGGGAAATGCGTACCCGTTTTTTTCTGAGAACAACAGAATTTCTGTGGCAGGAAGGGCACACTGCTCATGCAACCAGGGAAGATGCGGTTAAAGAAACAAAGCAAATGATCAATGTATATGCTGATTTTGCTGAGAATTGGATGGGATTTCCTGTAATTATTGGTACAAAAACGGATAGTGAACGATTTGCCGGAGCCGTTGAAACCTATGCAATAGAAGCGTTAATGCAGGACGGGAAAGCCCTGCAGAGTGGTACATCACATTTTCTGGGACAGAATTTTGCCAAAGCCTTTGATGTAAAATTCCTGACCAAAGACAACAAAGAAGAATATGTGTGGGCCAGTTCATGGGGCGTATCCACACGTCTTATGGGAGCTCTCATTATGGCACATTCTGATGACAAGGGTCTTATTTTGCCCCCAAAACTGGCACCAACACAAGTCGCAATTGTACCTATTTTCAAAAATAAGGAACAATTGGATGCTATCCGGGAGAAAGTGGATAGTATCATGGCAGATTTAAAAGCAAAAGGCGTAACCGTGCATTTTGATGACCGGGATACACAACGGCCAGGCTTTAAATTTGCTGAATATGAAATGAAAGGCTATCCTGTGCGGATTGCTGTTGGCCCGAGGGATTTGGAAAACAATACTTTTGAGGTTGCCAGACGTGATACCTTAGAAAAAAATGTAGTACCGGCAGATGGTATTGTAGATGAAGTAATTTCTTTATTGGATGAGATTCAAAACAACATTTATGCAAAAGCAAATGAAAGGTTAATCAACAATACCGTGAAGATTGATGATTATGAAGTCTTTAAAAAACACATGAAAGAAACGCCTGGTTTTGTTATGGCTCATTGGGATGGCACTGAAGAAACCGAAGCCCGTATCAAGGAAGAAACCAAAGCCACCATTCGATGTGTACCCTTAGATGTTGAACCGGAAGAAGGAACATGCATGGTGACAGGCAAACCATCCAAAGGCAGGGTTTTATTTGCCAAAGCGTATTAATATAGGAAATTAGTTATTTTTTACCGCAGAGACGCAAACCCGTCTGTTGCCGGGCAAGTTTACTAAGAAATGGAAAAAGATTTGTAAATAAATTTTAAAAATTGTAAACTTTGTAAACTTGCCCGGCGACAGACGGGTCTCCGTCTTTGCGGTAAGGGTGATACTGAATACTTACAAAAACAGACATTATGAAAGAGGAAATAATCAAAACATTACTTGAAAAATCCCAGACAAAACAAATTGCCTACGATCACACAAAAAATGTGTTTAAACAATTGAAAATGTTGCTTCAGGATATTGTCAGTGATTACAATGCTGATTTGGATGATGCTGATAAACGCGTGTTATTGGAGTACCGTGACCGGGGTGTGTTTGAAGCAGAAGTGCGTATTGCCGGAGACCTGTTGATATTTAATATGCATTCAAATGTTTTTGAATTTCCTTCTGACCACCAGGTATGGAAAACTCAAAGTGCCCAGGAAAGCCCACTCAATACGTACGCAGGGATTATTAATATTTATAATTTCCTGGCGGACAGCTTTAAGTATAACCGGACGGATGACCTGGGATATCTTATTGGTCGAATATTTATAAACAAAAACAATAAGTATTTCATTGAGGGCAGGAAAGAAATCGGATATACATATCCTACGTTTGAAGATCATGAAATTTCCGGTGAGGTATTGAAAAAAATAATAGAAGGAACCTTGTTGTTTGCGTTGAAATTTGATTTGCTGGTACCTCCCATTGATAATATCCAGATAGCTTCGGTATCACAAATGCGTGAACGCATAAATAAGTCAAAAATACAAACAGGAAAGAGAGTGGGATTTAATTATAGCCCCTGGGATGATTAGTGATTTTCTTGTCAGGATTTGAGGCATACAAAAAAGGCTGCCCGCAAAGACAGCCTTTTTCAATATTATGAAATTTTCAGTTTATTTAACGATTTGTAATTTTATCATGGCATCCTGATTTTCTTTGGTAAGCCTCAAAAAGTAAATGCCCTGTTTTTGCTTATTAAGATTGAGTCTGAATATAGCATTTTCAATGGTGCCATTTTCAACAACGCGTCCCTGGCAGGTATAAATTTTATAATCAACGTCCTGGCAGTTTTCAATCACAAATTGTCCGGCTGAAGGATTCGGATAAATATTCACTTCACCATAACCAAAATCTGCGATATTGTTTTGCAATACATCAATTGTGAATGCTTGTGTAGCTGTATCATTATCGGTATTACTCACTTTAAGGCTAACATCATAACTTTCAGAAGCAGTTGTAATGTCCGGAGCTGTTCCGCTGAGATCTGCCGTTCCGTCGCCATTGTCTGTAAGTGTTAGCCAGGCAGGAATTTCTGTAGCCATGAATGTTAGTTCCAGTGCATTGGGATCTTCAGCGGTTACATTGTAAGTGTATGCTTCTTCCTCACCGATTTCTGTCACGGGCGTAGATGTAAAATAAGGTGTTGAGCCTGGCATTCCGGGCCACTTGTATATGCCGCCAATGTTTTCATCCTGGTTGAATCCACCAGCCCACCCGGTATTGATATCTAACATTTGCACGCATGTGTATTGCACAGAATCATCCATTTGTGTCCAGGTATCACCGGAATCAAGTGAATACATGGATTTGTTTTCATCTGTAGTCTGGCTGATTTTAACGGCAACGATCATGCCGGGTTCGCCGGGAACTGCAGAAACATCTGATGGTTGATCGGCCTCATCAATAGTAATGGGATCCCAGTTGGCACCCCCATCTGTGGTTTTACGCATAGCCCAACTCTCAATCTGACCAGTTGTTTGATTGAATACTTGCGCAATGATAAATCCATTGTTTTCATCGGTCATGGAAATGCGGCTGACGTTATCTTCTCCGG
>JAYENB010000340.1:0-6589 GCA_034721855.1 Bacteroidota bacterium | reverse complement strand
ATTAGGTCAATTAGGTCAATTAGAAATTATAAAAATGTATAAACTAAGAAATTGATGTTAAATAAATATACTGTGAATGGTTACAAACACGGGAACTCGTTTATAAAGGCTTAGCATAGGATATGATACCGATATGTGTTCAATCCCGTCTGTCGCCGGGTAGGTTTATAATTTTTGTTTACTTTTAACCTTTGCAGCCCGGCGGAGCTGGATATCCTCCTGTGCTGAACCGGCATTTTTTTGCGCTGCAGGCAGAGTGACAGGAGAAACTCCTGCCTGCAGTATGGCAAAAAAGTCGGTTCGGTGCAGGAGATAGAAAGCGGAGACGGTAGCCTGCCGGGCATAAGGCCTTGGGGGTATGCAGGCAGGCGTAAGCTGCCCAAAATATAAAAAACCTTAACTATTCAGACGCATTTGAAACGATGGCACGATTGCATGAATGCACGAATGAACGATAGCGTGATGGAAGGTTAGATATTGGAAAAATAAGAACACATATCGGTTCGGTATTAATCACTATGTACATGAATCCAAACCAATAAAAATTATGAAAATCCCTTTACAACTTATCCAATCGCGCCATCGTGCTATCGTGACTTTGCGGTGAAGAACTACTTTTGCTGATATTGATTAGTTACCGGAAATTTAATTATCTTTAAAAAAAATATGACATTGTTTATGGAATATGAAAACATGATGCATCCATATCATACATAACAAAAATTCACATTATGAGAAAATCATTCTTATTCATTGTATTACTGACCTGCATATCAATCGGTCAACTGTATTCCCAGGAGCGTACCAACTGGAAACAAGCATGGGAAAAAGTAAATGCTGCAGAACAAAAAGGCTTACCGCAATCTGCTCTGAAAATTGTTGACAATATTTATCAAGATGCGTTGAAGGCTGAAGCGGATGAACAAATCCTGAAAT
This sequence comes from Bacteroidota bacterium, assembly GCA_034721855.1. Taxonomy (GTDB): domain Bacteria; phylum Bacteroidota; class Bacteroidia; order Bacteroidales; family ML635J-15; genus JAQIBY01. The sequence continues at coordinate 5,653 of JAYENB010000340.1, read as the reverse complement.
CAGTTATTTACCGTATTAAGCTTAAAAATTATTACCAGGAAAACCAGATCATTGAAGCCATTGAAAGCCTGGATGTTGATAACAAAGAGTATTCCCCCGAACTGAAAGCATTTACACATATACTGGCGGCAAAATTGTATGCCATGTATTATAACAGGAACAGGTATAACATTGACCAGCGGACAAGCACTGGCGCATACCAAGAAGACGATATCGCCACCTGGACAAAGGCAGATTTCACAAAAGCCATTGATGCTCATTTTATCAAAGCCCTTGAAGACAAAGCATTGTTGGCCAAGGTATCCATCAAAAAGTTTTCTGAACTGATTGACCAAAATGATTACAGTTTTGAAATACAACCCAGTTTATATGATTTTTTCGTTCACGACATAGTGGATTATTATGTGACCAGCAATACGGGTTATTATTATTATTCCATGCCCGAAAAACCATTTTTGGAAAAATCAAATGTGTTTTTACCGGCGCTTTTGTTTGTTACCACGGATTATAGTATGGATACAGGCAACAAGGCCGAAAAAGCCATGGCCGTATTGAAAGACCTGCTTAAATACAGGATTAATGATGACTTACGTATTGCCCGTGTATATACCGATTTGAGGCGGTTGCAGATAGCACATGAGTATTATGCGGGAAAAAATGCAGATGATGAGTATTTTAAAGCCTTGTCTTCCTTACACATACAATTTGAAGATGAGCCTGTTGTCAGGAACATTGATATTGAGCTGGCAAAATGGTATGAAAATACGGCAGATGATATTCAGCATATACCGGGAGATACCCTAAAAGCCCATAATTACAAAAAAGCCGATTCCATTGCTGACATTATCATTGAAAACCATGGAAAATGTGCTGCCGTAAAGGAAGCTCAATTGTTGAAACGCAGATTGCGTGGTAAATATTTGCATTTCCAGTCTGAAAATACGGTGATTGCTAACCAGGCTTTTCCTGTGTATATAGAATACAAAAATGTCAAAACCCCGACGTATTCTGTCCTGAAAATCGACCCTGAAGATTTTAATGAACTTCAGCGGAAACATTATGGCGTTGAACGCATTGAAGCTTTCCTTAAAAAAGGCGATATCATCAGGAAAAATAAACTGGAGTTGCCTGGCAACAAAGATTTTGTCCGGCATTCCACTGAATTTATCAGTGAAGCTTTAGAACCCGGTTTTTATGTGTTGTTATTATCGGTGGATGAGCTTTCCGAACTGGAAGAAAATTACATCATTTGTAAATCAGTGTATGTGTCAAATATTGCATGGTTTACAACCCAAAAATCAAAATCATCGGAAATTAACCTGTATGTAACCAACAGCACGTCCGGGAAACCGGTAAAAAACGCCACGGTAAAAATTTACAAGCACATTTATGATTATCACAAAGGCAGTTACATTAAAAACCTGGTGAAAAGCACAAGCACAAATGACAAAGGCATTGCTGCTTTTATCCCCGGGAAAAATTATGCCAACTATATTTATGAGATAGAAACAGACGATGAAAAGATTTTCACAGGGGAACAATATTATTACAATTACAACCAGGGTAATGAGCGGTGGCGTGAAAAAGTGCATTTTTTTACCGACAGGTCTGTTTACCGCCCGGGGCAGACAATTCATGTCAAAGGTATTTGCATGCAAAGCAAGGTAAAGGAGCATAAATTGTTGAAAAATTATTCCACAACCGTTACCATGATGGATGCCAATTATCAGCAAGTGGCACAAAAACATGTAACATCCAATGAATTTGGCAGTTTTAACACTGAGTTTGTGTTGCCTGATGGCCTGCTTAACGGCCAGATTATCATCAAATCACCACATGGATCAACCTACGTAAGGCTGGAAGAATACAAACGGCCCTCCTTTGAGGTAAAACCCGACCCTGCTGATGGTGATTATTTGTTGGGAAAAGAGATGACATTAAGTGGTGTTGCAGAATCTTACACAGGTGCTTTTGTCAGTGATGCGGAATACACATACCGTATTTTCAGGGAACCGGTGTTTCAAAATTATGACCGCTGGTGGTATTACAGTTACCTGCCACGACAAAGAAAAATGGTATCGCATGGTAGCGGTACAACCAACGATAAAGGGAGGTTTGAGGTTACTTTTTCACCCGAGGCACCACCAAGTTATCCCAAAGAGCCGGATATTAGTTTTCGCTATACACTGGAAATAGACGTTACGGATGTTACAGGGGAAACTCACAATGCTACAAAATCCGTGGTGATTGGCTACAGAACACTGAAAATGTACACAGATATAGCTGAAAATGTTGATATTTCTTCTGTTGACAGTCTCAATATCAGCACAATGAACCTGAACAACGAAAGCATTGAAACACAAGGCAGTTTGATCATTTATGAATTGGAACAACCGGACAGGATATTGAACGAAAAACCATGGAATGTTCCTGAATTTCATATAGCATCAGAAGAGGAATGGCGGGAAAAATTGCCACATGAAGCATATTCAGATGAAAATCAAATGCAGAATTATCCCGAAAAACGCAAAGTAATTAGTATGCGGTTCAATACAACTGAAAATGAAAAGTATAAATTCCCGGCGCTCGATAAAATCACCCCCGGCATGTATAAAATCGAATTGCATGCTGATGATGCTTTTGGGATCCCTGTGGTTGAAAAACAATATGTGCGCATTTTTGATAAATCATCTCGCAAAACGCATGTGATGACGCCATTGAATCTCCATACAAACGCATTCACTTACAGGGTGGGAGAAACAATGGAAATTGAAGTGGCTACCGCTTTCAAAGATGCTATGGTTTACCTGCTTATTGTACACGAAGATAAAATTGTACACGATGACTGGATCAACCTGGATCAAAGCCGTAAATTGCTTGAATATGAGATTACAGAAAAATGGCGTGGAGGCATTACAATTAATGCTATGCTTGTAAAGAACGGTGAATTGCATCAGCAAACGAGGAATGTTACTGTCCCTTATTATAACAAACAATTGAATGTGGAATACCTGCATTTCAGGGATGAGACCTTACCCGGCAGTGAAGAAGAAATACAAATGAAAATCAGTGGCTGGAATGAGGAAGCAGCCGCTGCTGAAGTGTTGGCCACAATGTATGATGCCTCACTGGATGCACTGTACGTGCATAATTTTAATTTACAGCTTTATTATCCTATTTATCCGAGCCTGTTTGTGATGTCAGAATCATTCCAGGCCGGGAGTGCTATGAATCTGTTGACCAATATTGCTTCATATCAACAAATCATTGATTTTGAAACCAAAGAACCCGTGTTTAATCTTATGGGATTAACCTATTATGGTTATTACAGGCAAACAACAAGGACACTGGCAGCAGCAAAATCCGAAGACCGTAATGGTGCTGCTACGGGAGCTGTCCTGAAAGAGTCAGAAGAGACTGCAGGAAGCCCGCCAGCAGGAAAAGGAGCAAGCGGTGAGAAGAAAATGGATGATTTGAGCGTTGATTCCCGTATGGTTGACAGGGAAGCAGTCCAAAGTCAGAGTAAAAATGGCAAGGATAAAGCCGTTCAGATCAGAAAGAATTTCAACGAAACGGCCTTTTTCTATCCCGATTTACGCACCGATGAAAATGGAAATGTGACATTCAGTTTCACAAGCCCGGAAAGCCTGACCAAATGGAAATTTTTGGCGCTTGCCCATACAAAAGATTTGTGTACAGTTGTGACTGAAAATGAAATGGTGACACGTAAAAAACTGATGGTGGTGCCAAACATGCCACGCTTTTTCCGTGAAGGGGATGAAATGAAACTCAATGTGAAAGTATCCAATCTCACAGATGGCAAACTCAATGGTATAGTGGAGCTTAGTTTCCTCAATGTGCTCACCGGAAAGGATGTTACAGATGATATCATTGTGTCTGCTGAAACAGTTGACTTTTCAGCCTCAGCCAATGGTAATACAAGCGTTGGTTTTGATCTTGTATTGCCCGAAGGCATTGAAGCGGTAGAATATAAACTCATTGCCAAAACAGACAAATATGGTGACGGGGAGCAAAAAATCATCCCTGTGTTGAGCAACCGCATGCTGGTAACCGAATCCATGCCAATGTATGTCAATGGCAATGACACAAAAACATGGCATTTTGAAAAACTGAAAAACAGCGCATCATCTTCCAGCCTCAAACACCATAAACTAACTCTTGAAATGACACCACGCCCGGCATGGTACGCCATACAGGCCTTGCCCTATCTCATGGAATATCCTTATGAGTGCTCGGAACAGGTATTCAGCCGGTATTATGCCAACAGCATGGCGTCATGGATTGCCAATTCTGATCCACAGATACAACGCATTTTTGAAGCATGGAAAAACCTGCCCGAATCCAATGCCTTGACATCAAACTTAGAGAAAAATCAGGACCTGAAAGCAAATATGCTTGAGCAAACCCCCTGGGTGCTTCAGGCTAAGGATGAGTCGGAGCGTAAACGCAGGGTAGGGGTGCTGTTTGATATGGAAAGAATGTCCCGTGAACAAACATCGGCATTTGCCAAATTGAAAAAGAAACAGGTAAGCAGCGGCGGTTGGCCTTGGTTTGAAGGCATGCCTGTAAGCAGGTACATTACGCAGCATATTGTGTCCGGTCTCAGCCATCTCAGGCATCTTGATGTGCTTGATGATAACCAGTTGGGTAAAGTTGATCCGATGATAAAAAGTGCCATTGGCTACTTAGACAGGGAAATTAAATCGGATTACGATTACCTCAAAGCCAATTTTACTAAAAAAGAAATGGAGGAAAAGCACATTTCCTACATCCATGTACATTACTTGTATGCCCGCAGTTTTAGTCATAATAAAGTACAGATACCACCGCGTTATGCTGAAGCGTACACATACTATTACAACCAGGCCAAAACATACTGGGTGGAAATGAATTATTACAGCAAAGCCATGATTGCCCTTACCATGTATCGTACCGGTGAGCAGGATGTGGCCAACGACATCATGAAGTCATTGAAAGAATATGCCATTGTGGAGGATGAAATGGGCATGTACTGGAAAAACCCGCCCGGATACTACTGGTACCAGGCACCCATTGAAACCCAGGCAATGTTGATAGAGGCTTTTGATGAGATTACCGATGATGACACATCGGTGGAACGGATGAAACAGTGGTTGCTGAACCAGAAACGCACACAGGACTGGAAAACCACCAAAGCCACCGCCGAAGCAATTTATGCACTCATTCTGACGGGTGAAAACCTGCTTGATCTTGATGCGGGTGTGTTGGTGGAAATTGGCGGGAAAGTGTATGATCCCAAAGCGGATGATGCTGTGGACCAGGAAGCCGGCACAGGCTATTTCCGCAAAGACTGGACAGGCAGTGATGTGAAACCCGAAATGGGTGATGTGAAACTCACAAAAACAGGCGAAGGCATGGCCTGGGGAGCACTTCACTGGCAATATTTCGAGGACATGGACAAAATCACCTCCCACGAAACACCGCTGCAGCTTGAGAAAAAACTGTTTATACGTGTGAATACGGATGAGGGCACTGAACTTCAGCTCATAGATGATGAACACACACCGGAAATAGGCGATAGAATGGTGGTGCGGATCATTCTGCGCAGCGACAGGGATATGGAATACGTGCACATGAAAGACATGCGTGCCTC
>JAYENB010000339.1:2801-6595 GCA_034721855.1 Bacteroidota bacterium | reverse complement strand
TTTGGTTTTCATTTCTGCACGTGAGGACCGGATAGCATAAATCACGTATGATACTAATAAAACAAGGAAAATTATCCCTTCACTTCGTTGTAAATAGCCATTGAGCGAAAAAAGAAAAAACAACAGCGTTGCAAACATCATGACTGCCCAATCCAGTTTTATTGTTTTTATACTAACCGGGATAGTGATGATTAGAGCGGTAGCTCCCAATACCAACGCAATGTTCGCAATGTTAGAGCCGACAACGTTGCCAATGCTCATGTCGGGGAATCCAGAAACAGCAGCATTTAAACTGACAACAAGTTCTGGGGCAGAAGTGCCAAGTGAAACAATGGTAACCCCGATAACCAAAGGAGAAACATGAAATCGCTTGGCCAGCGAAGAGCCGCCACGCACCAGCCAGTTGCCACTAAAAGCCAGCAACACCAAACCAAGTAATAACATTAAATACTGCAGTATCATAAAAGACAAAATTAAAATTATTCCGCTATTCTTTTTGTGTTTTGCCCAAAATGTTATCTGGTGAAAAATGCAGGGGGAGATTAATCGCATCCATATTTAATATCCATTTATTTTTTTGTATATTTACAAAAAAGAAAATTATGAAAAAGTATGCAATTCTCACAAGTTTATTTTTATTGGTATTTTCAGGGTTTGTTGCTGGTCAGATAGCATTCAGTCCCCAAAAAATCATTTCTGATACTTCATTTTCTGCAAGTTCTGTTTATACTGCAGATTTTGATGGAGACGGGGATTTAGATGTTGTTGCCTCATCTCATGGCAATAATAAGGTTGCCTGGTATAAAAATTCCGATGGTCAGGGGAATTTCAATTCAGAAATCATGGTCACAGATAATGTATTGGATGTTAGGTCGGTATATGCTGCTGATATTGATAATGATGGTGATATGGATGTTTTATCTGCTTCAATGGATGACAATAAAATTGCCTGGTATGAAAATGTTAATGGCGACGGATACTTTTCTGGTCAAAATGTCATTACAACAAATGCCGCAGGTGCTGTAAATATAAAAGCCGCTGATATAGACGGGGACGGGGACCAGGATGTAATTTCTGCGTCTTATAGTGATTATAAAATAGCCTGGTACAGAAATGAAGGTGACGGAAATTTTTCAACTCAAAATATAATTTCAGAAAATGCAATGTATGCTGAATGTGTTTTCATAGCAGATATTAACAACGATGATTATCTTGATGTAATATCTGCATCAGCGGGTGATGATAAAATTGCATGGTATAAGAATATAGATGGGAATGGAAACTTTTCAGATGAAATTATTATTTCCACAAATGCTGATTATGCCATATCTGTTTGTGCTGCAGATATTGATAATGATGGGGATTTGGATGTTGTTTCTGCTTCAAGAGAAGACCATAAAATTGCATGGTATGAAAATACTGATGGTTCAGGTGCTTTTCCCTCCGAAAATGTAATATCAAACGAGGTAGGATTGGCAAAGTGGGCCCACGCTACTGATTTGAACCACGATGGCCATATTGATGTACTCGTTGGTTCTAAATTGAATAACTCTGTTTCATGGTTCAGAAATGAAGGTAATGGTGTCTTTTCATCAGAAATTGTCATAAGCAATGCCGCAGATAATATTTCTAAAGTTTTTTCGGCAGATTTGGATAATGACGGCGATCTGGATGTTTTATCCTCTTCTATTTTTGACAATAAAGTTGCATGGTATGAAAACATTAAACATTCTGATATAAAAACTTCAAATCATGCTAAAGTTATGTGTTATCCAAATCCTACAACGGGTTTAATTCATGTTGATTTTGATGGGGGACAAAATACAACATTACCGGAAATTAATATTATGGATGTTAGTGGAAAACTAGTTTGGCAAGATAGTGCATACAATAATAATATTATTGATTTAAATAAACTTGATTCCGGAATCTACTTCATAAAAGTTACCATTGAAGGAAAAACATACAATTCCAAAATCATTAAGCAATAACTTTTCTACTGCAGCATTTTCTATTTCTGGCATTTCTATTAAGGGACTTCTATTTTTACTGTATCAGTACGATTGGATGAGGTTATTTTCTTTGAGCAATTTTAAAAAATGGTAATCCGTTTCATACCATTTTTCGAGGTTTTTCCTTGCTGCCGTGTCAAGGTGTTTGTCCAGGTACTCCGGATTTTTATGTGTGTTCACATTGTCATATGGTAGTTGAACGTATTCCGGAAAATTAAGGATTTCTTTCAGCCGCAGGAAATCATCATTGAGGTTTTTTTGAGTACCTACATAGACAATATCTTCCAACCTGAAAAGCAGATAATCAGGATTTTTGAACCAGTCCCAGTACGAGGATTTAACATGATAAATACTTTTTCCCCTTTATGAGTATGCATCAATGTGAAATTATGAGGGTGTGAAAATATAAAGGAATCATTGCATTTAAGTGGTTTGTCTTTGTTGCCGAGGGCAGATTTTATTGCGGTGCCACCGCTTTTTCCAATGTGTAGAAAATGAACAATGGTTTTATTTTGAATATTGGCTTTTGTCCTGTATAAAAAAAGCCTGCCGGATTTTATTGCACTTCCAATCATAAAAAAATCCTTACTGTAAATACGTATGGAACTGTTCCAAAAATCGCTTATCGTTTTCAAAATACAGCCTCAGATCATTGATGCCGTATTTAAGCATAGCGATACGTTCGATACCAAGTCCAAAAGCAAATCCGGAATAGATTTCAGGGTCAATGCCGGAATCGCTTAACACATTGGGATCAACCATCCCACATCCCAGTATTTCCAACCATCCTGTATATTTGCAGACATTACAGCCTTTTCCTCCACAGAGAGAACACGAAACGTCCATTTCGGCTGAAGGTTCTGTAAACGGAAAATAAGAAGGACGCAAACGTATTTTGGTTTCTTTGCCAAAAAATTCGTGGGCAAAATACAACAGTGTTTGTTTCAGATCAGCAAAAGAAACCCCTTTGTCAATATACAATCCCTCAATTTGGTGAAACTGACAATGCGCCCGTGCAGAGATGGCTTCATTGCGATACACCCTGCCCGGAGTAATGCTGCGAATGGGAGGTTTCATTTCTTCCATCTCGCGTGTTTGTGACGAGGATGTATGTGTGCGGAGCAAAACATCGGGATTTTTTTGAATGAAGAAAGTGTCCTGCATATCACGTGCCGGGTGTTCAGGGGGAAAATTCAACAGACCGAAATTGTGTTTGTCATCTTCAATTTCGGGTCCCTCGGAAATAATGTATCCCAGTCGTTTAAAAATATCAATCATTTCCCGTCGCACATGGGAAAGAGGATGCCTTGTTCCGGTTTCTGTTTTATACCCGGGGCGTGTCAAATCAAGGTTTGAAAAATCCTGTTTTTTTGACGCGAAATTTTTCTGTAACTCTTTAAGTTTATTTTCAGCCAGGGTTTTTAATGCATTGATTTGTTTCCCAAACTCTTTTTTGTCTTCAGGAGCAACATCACGAAAAGCCTTAAACAATGAAGGAATTTCGCCTTTTTTAGACAGCATTTTCAGGCGAAATGCCTCCAGTTCTTCCTCAGTATTTGCCTGAAAGTTTTGAATTTTCTGTTTTAAAGCTTCAATTTTTTCTAACATAATGCAGGATAATTAATGTCTTTATTTTCATTTTCTGAGATATTTTAGCATAGAAAATCCCAGATTTTAATTTGTAAACTATGTGTCTTCTATGTTCCTCTATGGCCTATGTGGTTCAGTAGTCAGGACAGATTACTATCCTGCTTTGAACCACATAGAAAAATAGGACACATA
>JAYENB010000339.1:0-2701 GCA_034721855.1 Bacteroidota bacterium | reverse complement strand
TTTGAACCACATAGAAAAATAGGACACATAAAAATTCATTAATCCCAATTATTTTTATTGAACAGGTTCGAAAACCATCCACCGGAACCCGGCAGGTGTTTCTTTTTGTACTCTTTCCATTCATCTTCGGTGAGGTATTTTGTGTCTAAGATGTAAATATCCTGCATGGGGCGGTCACGTATGTCTGTTCTCACACTTGAAATTTCTTCAACCACATCCATGCCGGCAATGACTTCCCCAAACACGGTATAATCGCCATCCAAATGAGGACTTCCCCCTTTTGTTTTATAGATTTCCCTTTGTTCGTCAGTAAGCCCAAAAAGCTCAACACTGTCTTCTTTTATCATGGGTTTTACTTTCTCTTTCAGATCAAGGAAAATTTCATTGAAGGCTTCTCTGTTGCGGCTCCTCCGCAGCGAATCCATTTTTTCTCGCAGAGCAAGCTTATTGGTTTTCTCCAAGTATTTTTTTATATACTCCTGATAGATGGATACATTTTTTCGCTTTACAAGCAAATCCATTTCGGGATCAGTCCATTTTTTTCCGTCAACAATATAAAACTGAGATCCGGATGAGCGTTTTTCTGGATTGTCTTTATCGGATTTGCGCGCTGCACCCAGTGCTCCCCGTTTATGATACAAACCGTCAACAATTTCTGCTTCAATCGTGTATCCCGGGCCTCCGTTACCAAGCCGTTTGGTGCGGGGAGCATCTTTTGATTCAGGATCCCCCGCCTGGATCATAAAGTCTTCAATGACGCGGTGAAATAACAAACTGTCATAGAATGTTGAATCGGCTAAACGTAAAAAATTATCACGGTGTTTTGCTGTTTCATTGTATAGTTTGACGACAATGTCTCCTTTGTTCGTGGTGATTAATACTTTTTTTTCTACCGGTCCCGATGGCTTGAATATTGCACAAGCTGATATCAGTACGATGACAGAAATGAATATTAAATTTTTTCTCATTTTAAGTTTTCTTGAATTTTTAAAAAATTTTTTCTAATATTGTAAGTTACAAATTTAACCAATTTAGTTTGTCATGAAACAATACATTAAGATTTTACGTGGGATTATTTTAACAGGTGTTATTTTAACACTTTTTGCATGTCCGAAAACGGAACCCCCAAAAGCCATTATAAAAGTTATTAATGAAAATGGGGAACCTGTTGAAGAAGCTATGGTAGTTATCCGGGCGGCTGATTCAGACAGCACCCATACACGTGTTTACCTGTCATCCGGAGTGAAAGAAATAGCGGATACTTCTTATACCGATGGTGACGGAAAAGTGCGTAAGAAATTTTTGTATGAATCAATCTACAGGGTTGAGGTTACTAAATTCGGAGGATATGATAATCCAACCTTGCGAGGCATTGGTGTGCTTATCCTTGAAACGGATGAAATATACGAAGAAACCATTACAATAACCCCCCAAACAACCTTTTAAATTATGAAATGGATATTGATAATTTTCTGTAGCTGTATGCTAATTAACGCATCGGCTCAGGTTACATTTGAATCTGAAAATTACCCACAACCTGGTGATAATTTCCCACTCATCAATTATTTCAACAATCCGGGGGATGATCCTGCTTTTTTAAGTGATTTTATGGATGGAAACAATTTCGAAATCATTGATAAAGATTCATTATTTGTGGATTACATTTTGGACACTGTTTTTTACCACAATCCGCAGGATTACGATACGGCAAACATTTTTCCCAACGCCACACACTTGATGATACATGGCAATGCAGAAATATACATTGTGAAAACAGACCAGCAAGCATCTACCATAGGATTTGCCGGAGATATTTTTCAAATGGGAATAAACCTCCCGATGCCGGTAGATTCTCCCCTGCAAATGATGGAATTTCCCACAGACACAGAAACAGCCTTTAGTGATTATGCTGAAAGTTCAAATAAAATGCCGGTGGAAGACCTTGAACATGTGCTCCCTCCTGATTATTATAACAATTTAGAAACGTATTTTGATTCGATTAAAGTAACATTATCAGTGGATATTAATACAGAAGTCAGTGGAGAATGCCAGGTAACAGTTGAAAACATGCCTTATGCTATAGGTGGAACTTATGATTGTTTACAGGAAAACATGCGCCAGATTCAGGAAATTAATGTGTTTGGGAGACTTATAATAACTGAGACATGGGTGGCACTGGGTGAAGTTATGCAACTCCCCATGGAATTGCCCATCATTGATACAACCCATAATATTAATTTATGGACCCCTTCATTTTCTTATCCTTTTGTGCAATTTGAAACCACTGCTTCACACGATACCGTGCATAATGTGAATTTCCATTATTCCGAGGATGCAAGTATCCATCATTCAATGTTATCATCGTTGGATGTATATCCCAATCCTGCATCTGAAAAGGTGATGATTAATACAGGGGATTTTACCAATGAGATTGAATATTTGTGCATTGTAGATGAGAGTGGAAAAATTGTGAAAAAATTCGCTGTAAATTCAAAGATTTGTACTTTTGCAACCAATGATTTGCCAGGTGGTTGGTATGTTATCAATGCTCTCAATAATAATGGTGCAATCATAGCTAAACAAAAGTTGATGATTATTAAATAAATGGTTTTATTTTTTGGGGTATTAGCTCAGTTGGCTAGAGCGCGTGACTGGCAGTCACGAGGTCAGCGGTTCAAACCCGCTATACTCCACTTTTTTT
>JAYENB010000338.1:2319-6627 GCA_034721855.1 Bacteroidota bacterium | reverse complement strand
AAGTTAACATTTTACACATTGGGATTTGGGTATTGATTAGGTCAATTAGGTCAATTAGGTCAATTAGAAATTATAAAAATGTATAAACTAAGAAATTGATGTTAAATAAATATACTGTGAATGATTAAGAATACTTATTAGTGGCTAAGTTTTGTTTTACCTTAAATCAATTTTTATTCTTTATTCCGACTTGCACATAACTATTCATACAGCAAATACCGTTGTCGCATTTCTTTGTATGCATCCAGTTCTCTTTGCCAGCTTTGGCGAATAGTATCTGCAGAAAGGCCATTGATGATTTGATGACGCAACACGCTGGTTCCGGCTAACTTATCAAAAAATGACGGCGATTTAAAAAAGGTCACATCATCCGGAAAAATTGCATATAATGCGAGCAAAAACTCCAGTTGAATTTGTCCTGCTTTAAAATGAAACACTTCGGAATCCTGCCGTAAATCAAATCCATAGCAGGTTTTATTTTTATGTTTAGGATATGTTGAACCAGGATTTGCATGGGGTGTAAAATTAAAATCAGCTTTCCCTTTCAGAGCCGGATGTCCACACACCTGGAATTGCATATCTGTTCCGCGGCCGACACTCAGGGTGGTGGCTTCGAGCAAACACAAGCTGGGGTATAAGCGGATGCTTCTTTGATTTGGTAAATTCGGTGACGGCGGTACTGGTAATTCATATTGCATGCTATGAACGTAATTTTCACAGCCAACCCAGGACAAATCACATGACAAACCATTTTTTAACCATCCTTCCCCATTAATCATACGGGCATATTCCGCTATTGTCATCCCATAAGCAACGGGCACCGGATGCATACCAACAAAAGATGCATACTCAGGATGTAGTACCGGACCATCAATCACATCGGCGTTGGGATTTGGCCTGTCAAGAACCATCAATGGGATGTTTTCTTCGGCACATGCTTCCATCACATAATGTAAGGTGGAAATATAGGTATAAAATCGTACCCCTACATCCTGAATATCAAATACTATAATATCCAAATCAGACAGATAAGACGTGGCCGGCTTTTTGTTTTTACCATACAATGAAATTACCGGCAAATTGGTAGCTGTATCAGTTTCATTCTCTACAATTTCCCCAGCATCAGCCATACCACGAAAACCATGCTCCGGGGCAAAAATTCTTTTCACATCAACACCTCTTGACAATAAGCTGTCAACCAGATGTACATCATCAATCCTGGAGGTATGATTGGCAACAACACCCACTGATTTTCCCTTCAAAACAGAAATATATTCATCTGTTCTTTCAGCACCACAAACAATTTGTTTATCCTGATGTTCAGAAAACACATCATGCTTTTCATTTATTTCATTATCCACACCACCATGACATGAAACACATAGCACCAAAATCACGAACACCAACATATTTCTAAACATATCCTTTAAGTTTATACATGAGCATCCCATTGGTTTCAATCAACAATATTTCCCATCTGTTTAACGCTTCCGGTTGGGGTAACAATAAATATTCCACATGGTATTTCCGTTTGCCCGTAAATCTGTCTGTACTGTACAAATCAACATCAAATCCCTGCTTTCGAAAACAGGCAGCAGCCCTGCGCAAATGGTAACCACTGGTAATCAGCAAATATGTGCTGTCTGATGTTTCAGGTTTGAGCACCTGTGCTGATTCAATCGCATTTTCTGCCGTGTTGCGGGATTTGATTTCATAAGCCACATCAGCAGCAGGAATACCCGACTGGACAAGAAAATCATACAAAATCTGGGCTTCCTGAAAATCAGGCTGCCGCAATTCTCCTGAGCCCCCGGAAATAAAGATGTGTTTTATGATGCCTTTGTGATACAAATCCATCGTTTGTAAAAGCCGGTCACTGCTCCGGTTGAAATTTATCCTGTTGTAAGTCTCATCATACGTACACATACCGGTGAGCAGAATGCCCACATCGTAAGGAGCATTCAACTCATTTTGCTGAACGGCAGGGATTTCCCACAAGCGCATACATTCATCCGCAATGAATGTATTGGTAAAAAATAAAAACATCACACCTGCGATTATCCACAACCGTTTTTTATGCCTAACATTTTTCATTAAAAGTGCTGCAATTATCAGGATGGCAATCCACAACACAGGGGAAAACACATAACGCAATATTTTCGATAACACAAAATACATTATCAACGAATCAGGAGTTTTGTACAAACATAAAATTTTTCTACATTTATCGTTTAATTTTTAGGTGAAATAATTAAATAAAAAAATACTTATGAAAGAAAATGCATTGAACCCCAATCCGCTAGTCAGGTTTTTGGACAAACCCGCCAATCAGTTTACTCGTGAAGACATCATTAAATTTATTGAAGTCCATGAAATTGAAATGCTCAATTTTCGGTATGTAGCGGAAGATGGCAAATTAAAAACACTGAATTTCAACATTAACAGCAGGGCTCATTTGGAAACGGTGCTCTCCACAGGCGAACGCGTTGACGGAAGCAGTTTGTTTTCGTATATCGATGCCGGTTCCAGTGATTTGTATGTTGTTCCACGTTACAAAACAGCGTTTGTTAATCCCTTTGAAGAGATTCCAACCCTGGACATTCTTTGTTCTTACTACAATTCTGAAGGGAAACCACTTGAAAGCGCACCGGAATACCTTATTCGTAAAGCGCACAATGAATTCCAAAAAGCAACAGGTATGAACTTCCTGGCGCTCGGTGAACTTGAATATTATGTGATGACAGAACGCGATGAATATGAGATGTATCCCACTCCCGACCAAAAAGGCTATCATGCATCCGATCCTTTTGCCAAATTTGAAGATTTCAGACGTGAAGCCATGCACCTGATTGCTCAGGCAGGCGGTCAAATTAAATACGGCCATTCCGAAGTGGGGAATTTCCATACTGACGACATGTATTACGAACAACAGGAAATTGAATTTTCACCTTGCATGGCTGAAGACGCTGCTGACCAAATGGTCATAGCAAAGTGGATGCTTCGTAAATTATCGTACGAATACGGTTTTACAGTATCATTGGCACCCAAAATCACCGTTGGAAAAGCCGGAAGCGGCCTCCACATACACATGATGCTTGAAAAGGACGGCAAAAACATGATGGTCAAAGATGGTGCTCTCAGCAATGAAGCCAAACGCATGATTGCCGGAATTCTTGAATCTGCCGGGGCACTTACCGCCTTTGGAAATACTATCCCGACATCTTACCTGCGGCTTGTGCCTCATCAGGAAGCACCTACTAATATTTGCTGGGGTGACAGGAACCGGTCCGTACTTGTAAGAGTTCCTCTTGGCTGGCTCGCTGATGTCAATATGGTAGATGATGCCAATCCACAGCAAAAAGAAAAACCCAAAAAGCAAATGGGAAAACAAACTGTTGAAATACGCAGTGGTGACGGCTCCGCGGATATCTATGCATATATTGCCGGTCTTATTGTCGCTGCAAGATATGGACTGGAAAAAGAAGATGCCCTTGATGTTGCTGAAAAATTGTATGTGGATGTCAACATCTTTGAAGATGAGCACAAAGACAAGCTGGAACAACTCAAAGGCCTGCCGGATTCATGCTATAAATCAGCTGAAGAACTTGAGAAGATGCGTGACATATTCCAGGCCAATCATGTATTTCCCGATGGTATGATTGATGCTGTCATTAAAAAACTTAAATCTTTTGATGACAAAAACCTAAGTGAAGAATTATACGGCAAACACGATAAAATCGCAAAACTTGTGGATAGTTACCTGCATTGCATGTAAGTATAACTACCGCACAACAAATAAAACATAAAAAAACCTTCACTTGCGAACCAGGTGAAGGTTTTTTAGAATTTTTATGTAGCAAATATAACTTTTGCTCTATACGTTTTTTATGTAGCTGATTTTGCAGCTTCGTACATAGATTTCACTTCATCAAGTGTGAAGTTTGTAAATTTCAGACCGGCTTCAAACTCAATGGCCCTGTCATCTTTAAAGACTACATAATAGAAATTGTAATCTTCACCATCTTCGTTGGTAACTTTATAAATAAAACCGTTTTCCCCTTCTTCAATAATTTCCTTAAAGCCATCCATTGATTTTACAATGTCTTTATAATCTGCCATGTACCCTACTTTATCAGTGTACGGTGATTCATCCATCATGGTCAGATCCATTATCCAGCCATCTTTTTTCAACTCATAATTGTAGGTTTTCACACCATCAAATTCACCCATCATCATGCCTTCATTCACTTCAACACCTTCTGGAACATCAACTTTCAAAGGCACTGACATATCAGTCAAATCAATGGT
>JAYENB010000338.1:0-2219 GCA_034721855.1 Bacteroidota bacterium | reverse complement strand
TCTTTGGTGTCGTCTTTGTCTGTTTCACCCCCGCCACCACAGGATGTCATTCCTATTACAAGGAACAATGATACAAGAATGTTAAAAATTTTCATAGTCATTTTTTTTTACTGTTAGTTTGTGTAAAAATAGCTTAAATGTTTGACAGCTACAAGAAATTTTCTATTATTTTTATTTTTAATCCATCTGATTTTTACCGTTCAATTTAAATTCATTACATTTGCCATCTGAAAAATTGAAAACAATTGAACAATGGCAAAGAAGAAAAAAGATACAACAAATCAGAACCTTGAAAATGTTGAATCAGCATTAAGTAAAACGGAATTATTCATTGAAAACAACCAGAAGACCATCACTTATGTTGTGCTGGCCATTATGTTGGTTGTGGTAGGTTATTTTGGCTACAAACGCTATATTTATCAACCCAGGACAGAACAAGCTGTTCAGGAAAGTTTTGTTGCAGAACAATACTTTGCCCAGGATTCATTCAGGCTTGCCCTTGAGGGAGATGGACTCAATTATGGGTTTCTCGACATCATCGACAATTATGGGAATACCCCTTATGGAAATTTGTCAAAATATTATGCCGGGGTATGTTACCTGAACTTGGGGGAGTACAAAGCTGCCATAGAATACCTTGATGATTTTAAATCAAATGATATGATGATCGGAGCCAATGCTTTTGGCCTCATCGGAGATGCTTACCTTGAAATTGATGATACAAAGAATGCAATTAAATATTATGATAAAGCTGCAAAACAAGCAGACAATGAGTTCCTAGCTCCTGTTTATCTTATGAAAAAAGGACAAACCCTTGAAATACAAGGCAATTACAAAGAAGCGATGGATGTCTATAATACCATTGAAAAAGAGTGGTATGGAACACGTGAACAACGCAGCATTGAAAAATACCAGGAACGGGCAAAACTTGAGTTGAACGAATAATATTCAGGCGTTTTAACACGTCGTTTTAATCAGCCATAAAGGCTTCTGTAAATATATGTTAATAACGGTTATTAACCGTTTTTAACCTATTTTTTAATCATGTCAACACAAAATCGCAAATTATCTGACAATCAATTCCATGACTACCATGGCACAAATACCTGGAAAATTGGCATTCTAACCGCTAACTGGAATCCCGATGTTACCCATGCTTTGCGCGATGCTGCGAGAAAAACCCTTTTACAGGCAGGAATAAAAACTACAAACATTTTCAGCCACCATGTGCCTGGAAGTTTCGAACTTATAAAAGCGGCAAAATGGATGGCTGAAAAAACTGACGTTGATGCGGTAATTTGCCTTGGATGTATCATTCAAGGAGAAACGAGGCATTTCGATTTTGTGGCGGCAGGTGTTACTGATGGTATTCGTGATTTGAATATCAGGTACGATATTCCCTTTATTTATGGTGTACTGACTACCAACAACCAACAACAAGCCATTGACCGTGCCGGGGGAAAATACGGAAACAAAGGCGACGAAGCAGCAGCTGCAGCGCTTAATATGGTACAGCTAAACAAAGCATTGACATCAGAATGAGAAATGTTTTTTCATTTATATTCCTTGGCTTCTTATTCTGCTTTCAACCGGCGTTTGCTGCAAAATGGGAAAAAGCAACTGTCATTACAAAAAAACAAGATACCTTATACGGTGAAATCAAAGCCAGAAAACGAAATTTTAGCACATTCATCAAATTCAGAGATGCAGAAAACAAAAAAATGCACCTTAAGCCCGATTACATCCAGCGGGTGATCACAAAAAACGAGGTATATGAAGCCATTTATTTCAACAAAGAACTCATCGGGTACAACGTGTGGTGTTTTGGAAAAGTCATTACGCAAGGGGACATCAGCATTTTTGATGTCCATTATCCATACAAAAGCTGTGCATGCAAAACTGCAGGCTCTTACCACCACCACTGGGTTTTAAAAGCCCCTGACAAACCTTTATTCATCATTGGTCATAACTTCTTGTCAAAAAAAATCAACAATATAAATGCCATATTGGATTACTTCGGCGATAATCAGGAGGTAAAAGATACCTTATTCACATTTGAGGGAACCAGATCAGAATTCAAAAACATCATCGAACACATCAATCAAAAACAACAGGAAACCAACCGTACTTATTCACAAGAACACGATTACCCAACATCAGGAAAACACCACTGATACCAAGTTGCGTTCAATTGTGTAATATTTAATTTATTATAATTA
>JAYENB010000337.1:0-6631 GCA_034721855.1 Bacteroidota bacterium | reverse complement strand
ACTCCCACTCTATCGTTGCCGGTGGTTTGGAGCTGATGTCGTACACCACACGGTTGACACCTTTCACACGGTTGATGATTTTACTGGAGATTTTTGCCAGAAATTCATAAGGCAAATGCACCCAGTCGGCGGTCATGCCATCGGTGCTTTCTACAGCACGCAGGGCTACCACCTGTTCATAGGTACGCTCATCGCCCATCACTCCAACTGACTGTATGGGCAACAACACCGAGCCTGCCTGCCAGACATCATCGTAAAGTCCATCTTCTACCAGTCCGTTGATGAAAATATCGTCAACCTCCTGAAGAATACGCACTTTTTCGGGAGTGATGTCACCCAGAATGCGAATGCCCAGACCGGGACCGGGAAAGGGATGACGCCTCAGAATGGCATCGGGTACCTCAATGGTTTTTCCCACCCGGCGCACTTCGTCTTTGAAAAGAGAACGCAGCGGTTCCACCACTTTCAGATTCATTTTTTCAGGCAGCCCGCCCACATTGTGGTGAGACTTGATGGTCACAGAAGGACCGTTGACAGAAACCGACTCTATCACATCCGGATAAATGGTACCCTGGGCCAGCCATTTTACATTCGTTATTTTCTTGGCTTCTTCATCAAAAATCTCAATAAACATTCCGCCAATGATTTTCCGTTTGCGTTCGGGGTCTCCTTCCCCGGCCAGGGCTTTATAAAAGCGGTCGGCAGCACGCACGCCAATCACATTCAAACCAAGGTCTTTGTATGAATCCAGCACCTTTTCAAATTCATTTTTTCTGAGCAATCCGTTATCCACAAAGATGCAGGTCAGGTTTTTGCCAATGGCTTTGTGAAGCAGAATCGCAGCCACAGAAGAATCCACACCACCGGACAAACCCAGCACAACCTTATCATCACCCAATTGTTTTTGCAGACCGGAGATGGTTTCTTCCACATACACTGAAGGTGTCCAGTCCTGTGAGCAACCGGCAATGTTCACCACAAAATTTTCCAGTAGGGTTTTCCCCTCTTTGGAGTGATATACCTCAGGGTGAAACTGAATGCCATAGGTGTTTTCATTTTCTACTTCAAAAGCAGCCACATGCACATCTTCGGTGCTGGCAATGATTTTAAAATTGTCAGGTATGTTATTGATGGTATCGCCGTGTGACATCCATACCTGGCTGCCTTTTGACATGCCTTTCAACAAAGGATGTTCTGCAGTAAAACTTTTCAGGTTGGCTCGTCCGTACTCACGGGTATTTGAATAGCGCACATCACCACCAAAATGATGAGCAATGTACTGCGCCCCGTAACATACACCCAGCAGCGGCAATTTTCCCTTCACTCGCTCAATATGCGGCACCGGAGCACCTTTGTCCAGCACAGAAAACGGGGATCCGCTCATGATTACAGCCTTTATGCTTTTTTCTTCAAGGGGAATATCGTAATTGTACGGATGTATTTCACAATAAACGTTAAGCTCACGTACTTTTCTGGCTATCAATTGTGTATATTGAGAACCAAAATCTAAAATGACAATTTTTTCGTGCATACCGGAAAAGTTTTCGCAAAGTTAGCAAAATCCGTTTGTATTCATAACATCATATACATACTGATATTAATTTTAGAAGTCATACAACAATTTGGTTTGTTTGATTGTTAAAATATGGTATCTATTCAGCGCTAAATAAACAATGGAACGCTGATAACGCAGATAAATATGATGAACCCCAGTACGCTTCGCTACGAGGTAAACACATATAATTATTGACGCGCTGATTTGACCCTACAATAATTACGTGCAAAGCATTTTCAAAATAAATCATAAACAATCATAACAATCAGCGTCATCTGCGTTCTATATATTAGAAGGTGAGTAGTAACAAAATATTATCATTGAAAATTTAATGTTATGATAAAAATAGGTCCATCGGGTCTAGGCCCTGTCAAGCAAGCCGAAAAATTCATTGAGAAATTACAAAAGAACAGGCTTACTGCCTGTGAAATCACCTTTACATACGGTATATACATCAAAAAAGAGATTGACCGCAAAAACATAGGCAAAAAAGCTGAATCTGCAGGGATTTCATTAAGCATACATGCTCCTTATTGGATAAACCTGAATTCTGCAGAAAAAGACAAACGTAAAAAAAGCAAAGAAAGGATTTTAAACAGTTGCAGAGCCGGCACAGATTTGGGAGCCACCCATGTGGTATTTCATCCGGGGTATTATGGTGATGCATCAGAAAAAGATACGTACGATATCATAAGGGAACAAATAGAGGACATGGAAAACATTAGGCAAAAAGAAGGTTTAAAACCTTTACTGGCTCCTGAGACAACCGGAAAAATCAATGTTTTCGGGTCAGTTGAAGAAACGGCTGCTTTAGCCAAAGATACAGGATGCAGCTTTACCATTGATTTTGCTCACATACTGGCACGTGAAAAACATGTGGACTACAAAAAACTCAACAATATGTTTCCTCAAAAACATTGGCATTGCCATTATTCAGGCATTGAGTACGGAGAAAAAGGTGAAAAAAAACACTTAAAAACATCTGACAAACTTTGGAAAACATTGTTTGATAATTTAACCCAGTACGTTCCTGATAAGAATTTTACATTTATCTGCGAATCTCCTGAACCTTTTACTGATGCCATAAAAGGATATAAAGTGTTGAAATCAAAATAGTGTTTATTCGTTTACCACTGATTATTTTTCCGGCAATTCTTCGTCAGTTTTAATGGTAAAATAAGCAATAATATGAAATATCCATCCTACTAACATTATGATGCTGCCAATCAGCAATAAAAATGCTAAAAATGGAGACATATCAACAGAAGGAATAAAAAATAGCACCATAATGACAACAAAAATTATTGTTGTAACTATCATACCAATATAATACAATGAACCGGCAGTTTTAAAATGTTTTATACCACTTTTTTCGGTAAGCATTTTCATTGACTTTAACAAAAAGTAAAGACCTATAACAGATGATGCAAGCATGATAATTGCAGCCACTGAAATACTTACAGAACTTTTTGCAAACACTTTGCTTAGCACTTCTACATTAAAACTGGACTCACCTGCCGATGCTACTGAAAATACAGCACTCGCAGCGGTTATAGCAAGTATTATTCCCCCAACTATGCTTCCTGCAATTGGTAAAATAAACCCAACTAAGGCTTTGTTAAAAATAGCAGGAGTCTCATAAAATTTAGAGAAGTTGTGAAAAGAGATCAATAAAAGAATCAATGCACCTAATCCGGCAAGATTTCCTAAATAAGGAATAATAGCAGCAATCGGTAATAATATCCCGATACGACCTAAATTTACAGCTTGTTTTTTCATAAATAAATAGTTTTTTTAATGATACCTACTCTTAAGGCTTTTCAGTTTCCTCCCCGTTATATTTAACGGTAAATTATTTTTAGATCATTATTCAAAGTTTTTATTTCATTCAAAGATTACACTTTATTATTAAATATCAAAATATTATGTCAAAAATTTTCATATTTTTGAGATATGGAAAAAAAAGACTTATCATATACCAAAGCCGTACAAGAAATTGAGTCCATCATTGACCAAATTGAAGAAGGAAAAATGGACATGGATGCATTGTCCAGGGCAACAAAAAGGGCACTGGAACTGATAAAATTCTGCAAAGTAAAATTACGCAGTACCGAATCAGATATTGACAAAATGCTGGAAGATATTTCTGATTAATGGGATTATGAACAGAATGCCTAAATGACCACTTTTCTTAATTTTATGTTGGTTTTTTACCAAAACATAAATTCACATGCAGCCTTTTTCCAATCTGTGTTATCTTTGCATTGATAAAACGTTGTCAAATAATAATGTTATGAAAAAATTCTTTATGCTAAGTCTTGCATTGTTTGTCGTATATACGCTCAATGCAATTTCTCCCATTCAAACAAACCATGAGAAAACGGAGCTCCAACTGATAAATAGCCGTTTGGATTTCATTGAATTTACAAACACAGTAGGAGATTTTTATGGTTTGAACATCAAAACAAAAGCCGGTAATTTCACAAAACTGCGCGTTCCGGGTTATCATAAACCTGCTGATTATGGTATGCCGGAATTACCTGAAATAAGCAGGTTGATAGAAATCCCTTACGGTGCTAAAGCCCGCATTGAGATTGTTTCTTATGAGGAGGAAACCATATACCTGAACGAAGAAGGACATCATTTACCACTGATACCTGCTCAGCCGTCATTAAGCAAAAGCCAGGATCCTGAAGATGTGGAATTTGTATATAACGAAGATTTCTACCGTTCGGGCTCTGTGTATATTCCCGACATGATAAGTGTGGAAAAATCTGGCAAAGTGAGGGGCATACAGATGGCTCGCGTGGTCATTCGTCCTTTTGAATACAACACAGGTGACAATACCATTACCATTAAAAACAATTTACATGTAAAAATTCATTTTGAAAACGGGGATGCCGTTTCTGCCAAAGCCAACAAAAAACAATATTACTCGCCCGCTTTCGAACCCGTTTACAACAAACTGTGGAACTATGAATCACCACAAACAAAGGACGCTTTATCTTCTTATCCCATTAAGTATGTGATTGTTGCTGATCCTTCTTTTGAAACGGCTTTGCAACCATTTGTCGAATGGAAAACAAAAAAAGGTTTTTATGTTATTGAAGCCTACACAAATAATACGGATGTCGGCTCAACAACAGCAAGCATAAAATCATACCTCGAAGGCTTGTACTCTGCTGGTACGCCTGAAGATCCTGCCCCAAGTTACGTTCTGTTTGTTGGTGATACCGGGGAAATTCCCGCATTTGACGGAAACACAGGGTCACATGCCTCTGATATGCCCTACTGCGAATATGACGGAGGTGGTGATTATATCCCTGAAGTGTATTTTGGCCGTTTTTCTGCAACGAGTGTGGCAGAACTTACGCCACAAATTGATAAAACCTTACAATTTGAACAATACACTATGCCCGACCCGTCATATTTGGGAGAATCTGTAATGGTTGCCGGGGTAGATGGGTCTTTTGGAAATTCTCATGCCAACGGTCAAGTCAATTACGGAACATCATATTATTTTAATGCAACACATGGTATTACCTCTCATACTTACCTTTATCCCGGGTCCGGAGACAATGCTTCCAATATCATTTCTGATATTTCTGCAGGTGTTGGGTATGTGAATTATACAGCTCACTGCAGTTCCGACGGCTGGGGCAATCCCAGCTTTACCATAAGTGATATTGCCGGGCTTGACAATCAGGATATGTATTATGTCAGTGTGGGGAATTGTTGTTTATCCAATAAATTTGATGATACTGAATGCTATGGGGAAGCATTGCTCAGGGCAGAAAACGAAGGAGCCGTTGCCCACCTCGGCGGTTCAAATTCCACCTTATGGGATGAAGATTATTACTGGAGTGTAGGTTTAATTTCCGATCCGGTAGAAAATCCCACATTTGAAGACACAGAAACTGGTGCCTACGATGCTATTTTCCATGAAAACGGCGAAGACCCATACATCACAACAGCACAAATGAATTACGTGGGAAACCTCGCTGTTGAAAGCAGTTCCTCATCAAACAAAGAATATTACTGGGAAATTTATCATGTGATGGGCGACCCGTCTCTTATGCCATATATGGGAGTTCCCTCAACATTAACGGTGGATTATCTCGATCCACAACCCGTTGGAACATCTTCCCTGACAATAAACACTGAAGAAGGCGCTTATGCTGCTATCAGCCTTGACGGCGTGCTTCTTGATGCAAAAGTGGCAGATGCCAGTGGTGTTGCCGAACTTACTTTCGATGCCATCAACGATGTCGTGATATGTGATGTTGTGGTCACAAAACAAAACCGTCAACCATACATTGGGACACTTGAAATCATTCCCAACGACAACGATTACGACGTGCAATTATCAGCCATCAACGCTCCGTCATCATTGGTATTTGTAGGTGATGCTACCTTCCAGCCTGAAGTTGAAATCCGCAACCTTGGTCAATTAGAACTGACATCCGCATCCGTTAATTACCAGATTGATGACGGCCTACCTGTCCATGTTGACTGGTCAGGCTCGCTCAACACTTTCGATTCAGATACCGTATTTTTTCCGGAAATTACCATTGATGAAGGAGAATATAATTTCAAAGCATGGGCTGTTGAACCGAACGGCGAAACAGATGAATATCCGGCCAACGATACCCTTGAAAAGTCATTCCGTGTTTATGGCGGTGATGTATCATTATTGAGCATTGATTCACCGGAAGAAACCAATTGCAATCAAACCGTTTTCAATCCGGCAATCACTATAAGCAACAATGATATTAATCCACTGACAAGCTTAACTGTGGGGTATGAATATGGAGGCGTATCAGATGAAATTGTATGGACTGGTAGTCTCTTAGAGAATGAAACGACACAGGTTGAATTTCCACAGGCTATTTTCCCTGAAGGAATTAACATGATGACAGCATACATTGAAGCGCCAAATGGTGGTACAGATATGGATGCAAGCGATAATTCTATGGATATGGAAATCCGGATTACGCTGGGACAACCCATTCAACTTGATTTGCTTACGGATGCATACCCGGATGAAACATCATGGGAACTCACAGTGGATTCCAC
>JAYENB010000336.1:0-6638 GCA_034721855.1 Bacteroidota bacterium | reverse complement strand
TAGACTGGGCTCAAGGATTATAAGGTCATATAAGTTTTTTCTTATAATTTCTTATATGGTTTAATTATTTTAGGTTAAATACGGTGCGCGATATGTATATTTCTTAAAATAGTAACCGATTTTAACCGTTGTTAACCCAGTAGAAATTTTTCAACGGGGTTAACAGTTTAATTTACAAATTTTAAACCTTTGTGACATTGCGACTTTGCGGTGAGGAGCTACTTTTGCTGATACTGATCAGTTACTTCGGGAAAAATGTAAACAAAACTGCATAAATAAATGAATTATGTTTGGATAATGTTTTTCTTGCTGCCACTGTACATTTCGTATTTGTGAAAACGGCATTCCAGCGGGCCATTGAAAAATTTTGCTTTGACCGAGGGTTTTAAGCCAAAATGTTTCAGTGCGCTGAGATTGCTGCTAAAAACCCATGCATCCCACCCCTGATAATGTTGTTTGAGGTGATCGCCTATTTTTTTATAAAACGCTGTGATGTGTTTATCTTGATTCAGCCTTTCGCCATAAGGCGGATTCATGATAAGCATGCCAGTGTCTGATTTTGGGTAGGACTGAAAAAAATCCATGTTTTTTAAAGTAAGGTGTTTTTCCACACCGGCTCTTTCGGCGTTGTTCATTGCTGCAGTAATGGCCTGCATATCAATGTCTGATCCTATGATTTGAACTGTTGGGATTCGTCTCCGCTCAGCTTCTCCGGATAAGTTTTGTTTGTTTTTGATGGCATCGGATTTGATGTTTTTCCACAACTCCGGATCAAAATCGTTCCAGTGTTCAAAACTAAAGTGTCTTTTTAATCCAGGCGGGATATTAGCGGATTTCATGGCTGCTTCAATGGCAAATGTCCCGGCTCCTGTCATGGAATCGTGAATTACCTCGTGATTTTCTATCCCTGCATAGAGTAACAATCCGGCTGCAAGCACTTCATTTATCGGAGCCTCGGTGTGGTCTTTCCTGTATCCCCGTTTACTCAGGTTTTGGCCGGAACTGTTCAGTGATATGCGGCATTGCTTGTCAACAATATGCAGATCAAGCCGAATATCCGGGTTATTCTTGTCCACAGAAGGCCGTGTGCCGTGTTTGCTCCTGAAATAGTCAACTATGGCATCTTTTAATCGTAAAGCAGCAAATTGGGAATGTGGAAAACTGTCACCAAAACTCACACAATCAATGAGAATGCTTTTGTCAGGTGAAAAATATGAGTCCCATTCAATACGCTTTGCCCGGCGGTACAGCCTGTCGGGATCATGTGCGTAAAATTTTTCGATCGGTTTGAGTATGCTCAATGCTGTACGCAAATGAAGGTTTGCCTTATAGAGCATAGCCATGTTTCCTTGAAATTCAACGGCCCGGTTACGTATTTGTGGGTGTTTTGTACCAAGGGCTTCTAATTCCTGAGATAAGATTTCTTCAAGACCAAAAAGTGTTTTGGCAATCAGTGTGTATTGTTGCATGTGGTATTTACATTAATCTGTAAAAGTAATCAATAATTTATATTCATAAAAAAATATGAATTGGAGACAACCTTTAGTAATTTTTTACATCTTAACAATAAAGTAAGGTTTTTACTCAGATAATAAACTTAACTTTGTAAGTATATAGTTATGCAGTAAATATTTTATGGAAAATTACTGGCGGAATAAATTTGTAATATGAGATCTGTAAAAGTACATAGTATTAAATGGTTCATGTTGATGCTTGGTATGTGCGTTGTGCCATTCCATGTACATGCACAACTAAATATCCCGGATGCCCCTGAATTTAAGTCAGCCAGTGTGATCCCCGGAACGGACCCTGCAGAAGTGGAATTGACTTGGTTGCCCAGTGATTCTGTTGATGTGGATTCTTATATCATTTATAAAGTCAATACAGGGATTACACAAGCTTATGATACAGTGTACGGACGTTTAACCACATCTTACACAGATAATTCTACCGTGGCTAATGATGAACCTGTGACTTACCGCCTGGCAGCAAGAGATACGCTTGAGAATCTTAGTAAGCTGACGGATTCACATACCACCGTTCATGTTTCTACCAATTATGAAATATGTGAGCTTGAAATTCTCCTTGCCTGGTCAGAGTATGTGGGATGGAATAATGTGGACCATTATGATATTTATCGGAATACATCAGGAGGGAGTTACCAGGTAATTAAAACGGTGAATGGAAATACCTCGCAATATACTGATGAAAATTTGCAGCCTTTTGTTAATTACTGTTATTATATCCAGGCAGAAAGGTTTGATGGTACCACAGCGCGATCTAATAAACGCTGTGTTTATACCAATTCATATATCGCACCTGCCTGGATCAACGCTGATTATGCCAGTGTGGAAGGCAACAGCATTGAATTGAGGTTTACCGTTGATACCTCAGGAGAAATAAGCAGGTATAAAATTTACCGTGCCACCGACAGTGCATATGCATTTACAGAAATTACCAGCATGGCGTATGATTATCAACCAAAAGTATTTTACATTGATACCGATGTAGAGCCATCCGAACACAAATATTATTACAAATTAAAATCCATAGATCCCTGTGGCAACGTGTCGAAAGAATCTAACCTGTCGAGCAACCTGATGGTACATGTTGACTATGATCAAATGTTGAATCATTACATTGACTGGGATGAATACGAAGCGTACCGGGGCGGGGTTCTTGAATACAAAGTATATCGCCATTTTGGTTATGACGCCGCTTTTCCTGTAACCACTACAGACCCGGATGTATTTACCCATTCAAACAACATTTCAGATTACGTCAAAAAGAAACACCAACGCCATGAAACGGTCCCCTATCAATATTGTTATTACGTGTCAGCAGTTGAAAATCCGGCTTCCAATCCATTGGGCATTCAGGGTATTTCAAAATCAAATGAAGTTTGTGTTTCGCATCAGCCTTTATTTTTTATCCCCAATACCTTTTATCCGAATTCTTACGAGGAAATAAATCAGTTATTTAAACCTGTTATTTCTTTTGCGCAGGAAACCGGTTATGAATTTCTAGTATTTGACAGATGGGGAAGTGAAATTTTCAGAACAACAGATCCGCATGAAGCATGGGATGGAACTACAAAAACCAGGAAAGCTTCACCGGGAGAATATGTATATTACGTCCGCTATCTTGATCATGAAGAAAATGAATTTGTAAGAACCGGCTTATTTTTGCTTTATAATAAATAAACTAAGCTATATTTGCATAACATGGGAATGAATGCGTTATGGGTAAAATGAATGCAAAAGAGCAAAAATTAGTTGAACAGCAGTTTGATCAGATCATAAATCTGTGTGTCAGATGTCGTACAAAAAAAGATAAAGTGTTGGTACGCAGTGCGTTTGATCTCGCTGTAAAAGCACATGCCAATATGCGGAGGAAGTCAGGTGAGCCTTATGTGTTGCATCCCATTGCGGTAGCTAAAATTGTTGCTGGTGAAATGGAACTGGGCGTAAAGTCCGTGATTTGTGCCCTTTTACATGACGTGGTGGAAGATACCGATTATACCCTTCAGGATATAGATGATTTATTTGGCCGCACCGTTGCCAATATCATTGATGGACTGACAAAATTTTCCCATGTGCTGGATAAAGATGCCTCTCTACAGGCAGAAAATTTCAGAAAAATGCTGCTTACCTTATCGGAAGATGTCAGGGTGATATTTATAAAACTCGCTGACAGGCTCCATAACATGCGGACATTGGATTCCATGCCTGAATACAAACAGATTAAAATAGCGGGTGAAACCCTGTATCTGTATGCACCACTGGCTCATCGACTTGGATTGTATAACATTAAAACAGAACTTGAAGACCTGGCTTTAAAATATGAACATCCGTTAATTTACAATTCGGTGCTTGAAAAAGTAAAGGAAAGTGAAGCGGAACGTAATATTTACATTGAAAAATTCATAACCCCTTTGGATCGCAAACTCAAAGATCACAATTTTGAATGTTCAATATCGGGTCGCCCCAAAAGCATTTACAGCATTTACAATAAAATGGAGAAAAAAGATGTCCCTTTTGAGGAAATATATGACATCTTTGCCATCAGGATAGTGTTTAAACCGAAGCCACACATGCCGGAGAAAGCGCAGTGCTGGAACATTTATTCGCTGATCACAGATATTTATAAACCCAATCCCGACAGGTTACGTGATTGGATCAGCACTCCGAAAGCCAATGGATATGAAGCCCTGCACACAACGGTGATGGGGCCGGAAGGTAGGTGGGTGGAAGTGCAAATACGTTCGGAGAGGATGAACGATATTGCAGAACGGGGATATGCAGCTCACTATAAATATAAAAGCAATGCAGATGATGAAACCCAATTGGACAAATGGTTGCAGCGAATCCGGAATCATCTTGAAGAACCCAGTTCAGATGCCCTTGATTTTCTCGATGAATTTAAACTGAACCTTTTTTCATCCGAAATCTACGTTTTTACTCCCAAAGGAGAATTAAAACGCCTGCCGAAAGGGTCCACAGCCCTGGATTTTGCTTTTGATATTCACACAGAAATAGGGAGTCATGCTATTGGGGCCAAAGTAAATTATAAACTGGTACCGTTAAGTCAAAAATTGCGTTCAGGTGACCAGTTGGAAATACTTACATCCAATAAGCAAATACCAAAAACAGAATGGTTGGATTTTGTCATTACAGGGAAAGCGAAATCAAAAATACGTTCCTCTTTAAAAGAAAAACGCCGGAAAATTATCAATAAAGGCCAGCAACAATTTTTGCATACCATACGCAAATTGAAATACCCGCTTGATTATTCCTCTTTTAAAAAATTGCGTGAACGACTTGATTTACACAATAAAGAAGAATTTTACCGCCGCATTGGTTCCGGGCTTATTAAGCCTGCAGACATCGAAAAAAACCTGCCGGGTAAAAGAAGAACAACATGGAGCAAATACTGGCGGTTGCAATTTGGAAAAACAGGCTCTAAGGATAAGGGATCAGAAGGGAAAAAAGAAACAAAAAAGGGAAACAAATTTGTTGTTGAAGACAATGAATCTGAACAAAATTACCGGCTGGCCACTTGTTGTAACCCCATCCCCGGTGATGAAGTGGTTGGTTTTTTGAATGCCGACAATGTGGTGATGATACACAAGAAAAATTGCCCCAACGCCATTGACCTGATGGCAACCTTTGGGGACCGTATTATTGAGGTGGACTGGAAAATTCAAAAACTACTGAGTTTCAGGGCTAAAATATACATGGAGGGCATTGATGATATTGGCATTTTGTACCGGATCACGCAGGTTATCTCCACCGAGGCTGATGTGAACATGAAATCTGTGAATTTTAACACTACCGATGGTATTTTTAAAGGGATTATTGATTTGTTTGTCCATAACACAAAAGACCTGGATGATGTCATGGGCAATTTGCGAAAAGTAAAAGGCTTGAAAAAAGTATATCGTAAGCAGGATACTAAAACACCATGAATGATTCGAAACTAAAAGCACTGATAAATTTACTTGATGATCCCGATGAAAATGTGTATTCCAGGGTTCATGATAAAATTATGCATACAGGCATCGAAGCCATACCATTTCTCGAAGCACGCTATGGCCTTGATAATAATCCACTGATGAACGAGCGCCTTGAAATCCTGATGGAAAATTTACGTAACCGTAGTTTTATTGATGAATTTCAACGGTGGTGGGATAATGAAGAACAGGATGTTTTGCTGAAAGGGTTGTTTTATGTCAATAGTTTGTATTACCCAGACACATCACTTGAAGATTTTAAGGAAAAAATTGAAATTGTAACCGGTAAAATATGGCTGGAGTTGAGTGAAAACCTTACCGGTTTTGAGACCATAAAAATCATCAATCGAAATGTTTTTATTCTGCTTGGATTCAGTGTATTGCCCGTCAAAAAAACACAAAATAAAGCGCCTTATTTTCCGGAATATTTGTTTATAAATAAAAAGCTTAGTCCATATCCTTTTGTTGGAATGTATTGCCTTTTTGCCAATAAGATGGATTTGCCCGTTTATCCTGTCTATTTGCCTAATTTGATATTGATGGGATACCATAATAAGGATGTGGCCCGTGTTGCTTATGGTGAATCCACAACGGGGGTTTTGTTTTATATCAATCCTTATGATGCCGGAAGTTTTTTGGGGCGTAAAGCCCTGGAATACGTGGTAAAGCAGCGGAATATTGACGCCGAAGAAAAGCATTACAAGACCATTGACAGCAAAACGTTTATCCATAAATATTTGCGGTATTTGTGGGATATGAATGTATTTTCCCCGGACAATCCATCTTTTAGCAAGCTTGAAAACATGTTGTTGACAATACGCAAAGAAAAAAAATAAAGCCATAAAAGAAATTAACCGCATACTTATCCCCGGTGGATATTTGCTCATTGCGTTTGTGGATAAAGACAGCCATATTGGGAAGAAGTATTTGAAACATCAGGCTGAAAGTTTGTTTTACAAAAATGCCCGGTTTTTCAGCACCCGGGAAATCATTACCCTTTGTGAAAAAACGGGTTCTCTGATTTTCAGATTGTCCAGACATTATTTCACAAGCTGGCGGATGTGAAAGAAACAGAACCTATGTTGGGAGGATATGGGAAAGGGGCATTTGTTGTGATAAGGGGAAC
>JAYENB010000335.1:0-30374 GCA_034721855.1 Bacteroidota bacterium | reverse complement strand
GATAGCACTCAAAAATCGTGACAAAAACCCCTTCTTCATACCTATTTTTTTTATTTTTGCCACCTGATGCACCACTATGAAAAAAAAGCTAAAATACTGGTTTGAATATGTCTTTTTCAGAATATTTGTTGGCATTCAGGCCATCACGCCTTTTTGGCTGATGTACATCAAATCTGATGTGGTGGCATTTTTGTTGTTCAATGTCATTGGTTACAGGCGCAAAATCAGCTACACAAACCTGAAAAACAGTTTCCCTGACAAATCAGAACGGGAGATAAAACAAATACAAAAACGCTTCTATCATCACCTCGCTGATGTTTTCTTTGAAACGTCCAAAGGCATGACCTGCAATCCGGATAAATTATGCCGCAGATACCGTATCCTGAACCCGGAAATAGCGGATAAATACGCAGAAAAAGGCACTCATGTCATTTTTCTTGCCACCCATTACGGCAATTGGGAATGGGGCATGCAATGTTTTAACCGACACTTAAAGCACCAATGCATATCATTATACCTGCCATTGAACAACAAATGGAGTGAGAAATATGGTTACAAAAAACGCACTCGGACAGGGATGAAGCTCATTCCCGTTCAAAAAACAAAAGAAGCTTTTGCCGGGAGTGGCGATAAAGCGCTGGGATTTATTATGGCAGCAGATCAAACCCCCAGCAACATGAACAAATGCCACTGGATAGATTTTTTGAACCAACCAACGCCCTGCATTCACGGTCCGGAAGCTTATGGACGCAAACTGAACATCCCACAACTGTTTGTGGATGTAAAAAAATCAAAACGCGGCCATTACGAAATTACACTGAAAGAAATTCCTTTTGATCCACAAACTGAGCCGGCAGGAACACTA
The DNA here is from genome assembly GCA_034721855.1 of Bacteroidota bacterium. Taxonomy (GTDB): domain Bacteria; phylum Bacteroidota; class Bacteroidia; order Bacteroidales; family ML635J-15; genus JAQIBY01. The sequence continues at coordinate 29,509 of JAYENB010000335.1, read as the reverse complement.
ACATGCCGCTACATGAAACAACTGGAATATGTTCTTGAAAAAGAACCCGCTTACTGGTTATGGAGCCACAGGCGCTGGAAAAGAAAGGTACCTGCTGATATTGATAAAATCAAAATACAATGCATATAAAAACATTTGTTTTCAACTCGTTTCAGGTAAATACTTACCTTCTGTATGATGACAACAAAGCAGGCATAGTGATTGACCCTGCCATGATGTTCCCTGAAGAACACCATGAATTCAAGACTTACCTTGAAACCCATGGCATCAAACTGAAAAAGGCATTGTTTACCCATGGTCACATTGACCACATTGCAGGTGCAGCATGGGTAAAAAAAGAATTCGGTCTCTCTCCCACTGCCCATGCTGCTGATAATGCTCTTATCAACGCTGCAGAAATGCATGCTGAGGCTTTCGGCATTAAAATTGACCCTCCTGCAGATGTCAAGTACAAGCTTGAACATGGTGATGTCATTCAATCCGGGGATATCACATTGCATTGCAGGCTGGTGCCGGGACATTCCCCGGGAAGCATTGCATTCATTGAAAAAGAAACCAAATCAATCTTCACCGGCGACGCTTTGTTTGCGGGTTCCATTGGCCGTACCGATTTACCCGGCGGTGATTATGACACACTCATCCATTCCATACAAGAACAATTGATGAGTTTACCGTCTGATTATACCATTCATCCGGGACACGGCCCCAAAAGCACCATTCAAAATGAAAAAACAGGAAATCCGTATTTATCTTAGGCATTAATTCTCTAATATGCACTATTACATAAAGTACATATTGGCTATCGCCAAAAACGATACATATTTGTTATGTGTTGGCCTTTTGATCTCAGAACAAGGATTAACGATTTTTGATTTATCTCGTTGGATTTCTATCCAACGGGATAAATCAATTTGTATTCTCTTTTTGCTTGTCTTGACACTATGCTTCATACACCTTTAAAGACTTCTGCGCAATGGCTTCCCAGCTAAAATGTTTCAGGATGTGGACAAAAGATTTCATGCCAATTTTTGAAACCATTTCGGGATTGCGTAACATAAGCCGCATGGCATTGGCAAACTCCTCCTTATCTCCAGGATCCATAAGGATACCATTGTACCCATTGTTGATGACGTTACGGATGCCACCAAAACGCGAGGCCAGCACGCATTTTCCACATGCCATGGCTTCCTGGCTGGTCATTCCAAAAGGTTCAAATTTGGAAGGCAGCACAAAAAACAGGGCGTTTTGATAATACGGCACCACCATATCATCCGCGATATAACCTGTCATGGTAACTTTACCACCCAGTTTTTCCTCTTTGATGATCCGGCTCATTTGAGCCCGCACTTCTTTTTCCACCGGCCCGGGGTTAGGTGAACCACCGCCGATCACTAGATGCACATCGGGAAAATCACCTGTAATCTCAGCAAAAGCACGTAACAATTCAGCATGGCCTTTGTTGCTGTCAATGCGGCTGAGACAGAAAATATAGTTGTCAGGGATGTCTTTTGGTTTTTCTTCGCCCTCCTCATCTATAGGCAGGTAGCGATGAATGTTTACACCCGGTGGTATGACGCTGACATTGTCACCCGTAAAACCATACAGTTCTTTCAATTTTTCATGTTGCAATTCGCTTGTGACTGTTTGGGCTTCAACCGCTTCGAAAATACGTTTTTCCTCACTGTTGCGATGTTCAAAACGGTATTTCTTCTCCATTTCCTCAGGATTTCCGCCCATCCTTTCCTGTTTCCATGCACCAAGCGAATGCGCTGTAAAAAAGGCAGGTTTGCCAAATGCTTTGGCTACTTCCAGTGTAACGATGCCTGCATCCACATAATGACCATGGAACAATTCATAATCCAGGCCTTCTTTTTTAATGAAATCAATCATGTTTTTGCCCAGTTCCGGCAAGTACTCATAAATATCTTCCTTTCTTACAAACTCCCAGGGACCACATGGAATGCGGACCACCCTGACATTGGAGTTTTCGGGGACCGAATCTATTTGTTGGCGGTTTTTATCAAACCAACGGGTATAGATATCCACTTTATAGCCCATGGTGGCTATGGCCTTTGCCAGTTCAAGCACATACACTACTTGTCCACCAGTATCGGTTTGGCCCAATTTGGGCACCGGATCAAAATACCCGTGGGTACTTAACATTGCTATTCGTCTTACTTTCATTGCTTTACTTTTTTATGCACATGATAATCTTTATCCACAATTAAATCTGCTTTTGCTTTATGTTTGGAAATGATGGCATGTTCAATGGTCAGCACCTGCTCTAGGAATGCATCCTGTTTTTCCCGGTTTCTCTTTTTCCGCGATTCAAGGGTATCGTTCAGGTTGCGGTCAATAAACACATGCACATCGGCAGCATCAAGCAAGGTGGTAAAGGTGCCTTCAGCAATCAAAACATCCACATCTGAAAGGTCTGCTTTCTCCGTTGTAATCCGGTCATCGGCAAAAACAACCAGGGACTTTGAAATCAGACTTTCTCCTTGTTTGAACGTACTTATGTGCTCGTTCATCAATGTTAGGTTCACTTCTTGAGTCCCTACCGCTTCGATGTTGTTGCGGCGCTGGTTTTCATTTGTTTTTGGCGGCAGAAAAAAGTAATCATCCTGTTGCAAAATGTATGTTTTAATGTTTTTTTCTTTCAATGCATCTGCCAGTGCTGTAGCTATTTCCGATTTACCACTGCCTGATTCCCCTGCAATGGTGAGTGTAAAAGGCACAGATGTTTTGATTGTTTCACCCAGAATATCCAGGATTTCGGCTGCTGCTTTCCGGTGATGTGCTTCGGTGATGATGATGTCTCCTTCCATACGATACGTATTATTAAGTTTGGATGTCAAATATAGAAATAAAATCACACAGGGCAACACAAGGCTTTACCCCGTTTTAATTTCCTGCGTTTCATAATCAAATTCCGAGCCCCGTGCAGAATGGGGTATGGTAAACATGCCCAGAAGCACGATGCCAGCTACAATTACCGCCCACCTGCGTTTTTTGTGCAGGTTAAGCAAAATGGCCAATAACCAGACTGTTCCGGCAATCAACACTTTGTTGTCAGTTAAGTCATATCCAACAGGCCAGCCTGTCCATGCCTGTCCAAACGCATAATGTTGCACAATGGGACCAAACACAAACCCTCCCAGTGCCAGGATACCAAATGCGAGTATGGATGTATTTTTAACATTTCCGATGTTAAATATAGCCATAAGCATGGCAGCGGTACTGAAAAACATGGCGAGAAACATAAACAACACATGGGGAATTAGCGCCCATCCCGGAACGTTTCCTTTAAACCGGACAATAGCCGTATCATCGTCGTTTTTGAAAATCACATCTCCATCCTGGTACAGAATCAGATAATACTGCAACTTTCCGGCCGCCGGCTGAATGGGTAAGGAGGCAGTCAGATTGCCATTATTCTTTTGCATTTCAACGCTGTCGGGCAAAAAATCACTGGGATATTTTTTATAAACAATGACAGCCTTGTCAATACCTTCATGATCCGGGATACTTACAATGCACCCATCAAAGATACTGGCTGAACGAGTGAGCTTAAATTCATAAGCATCACCGCTGATCTCCGTTTCCATTTTCATGGGTTTCGTAGGGCCGGTTTGCCGTTGATAATACGATGCTGCAGCAGTTATGATAGCAGCTATTATCCAAATTAAAACCTTTTTAAAGACCATCTTTCTGTGTTAAAATTCAACATCAAACACCATTGTTTTTCCGTCACGTATTACTGTTATCTGCGTTTTATCCTCTTTATTAAAACCCGACATGGCTTTCATGTAATCGTAAATATTTCCAATATCATTATCCCCTATTTTTATAATGATATCTTTTTTCTGTAAGCCGGTTTTATAAGCCACGCCTCCTTTCATCACAGCATCTATCCGCATGCCATCCCCGGATTCTCCGGTCATGTCAGGCATGATCCCGAATTTGACTTTCATGTTGCTGCCATGCCTGCTTTTTCCAGACTCTTCCACTTCCTGATAAGTCAACAAGGTTTCAGGCAAAAGCAAGGTATCCAGCAAAACAACACAGTAATCGGCAAGCATTTTAATACCCTGAAAGTTAATCAGGTCAATATCATCAGCAGGGGTATGGTAATCATCGTTTATCCCGGCAAAGAAAAACAACACCGGAATTTTTTCAGCGTAAAACATGGCCTGGTCGGAACCGGAATATCCGCCTTTACGCAATTTCAATGTCAACGGCACATCATCAAATGATGTCAATATATCTTGGTATTCTTTGGCGGTTGTTGTACCTATTATGTCCATCACGGAATCTTTTACCCTGCCCACCATGTCAAAATTCAGCATGTTTTTGATTTTTTCTTTTTCAAACGGCATGTTTTCAACAAAATATTTTGATCCCAACAGGCCTTGTTCTTCAGCGCCAAATAACACAAAAGCAAGGTTTAAATCCGGTTTGTGTTCAGCATAATAATCTGCCAGCATCAACACGGTGGCTACACCAGAAGCATTGTCATCGGCTCCGTTGTGGATGGCATACTGTTCAGGAGCACGTGAACCTGACCCATAACCACCATAGCCAAGGTGATCATGATGTGCCCCCAATACAATCCATGTGTTTGTATCACTGCCCTCAATCCAACCCGCAAGATTGGCCGTTTTTGTTTTGATTTTATCAATTTTCAATTGAGCATGCAATTTGATCTCAGGATATGTAACATTGTCGTCTGATTTTATGGTGTTTAGATCAGAAATGCTCACATCATATTTTTTAAGGCTTTTATTTATTATTTCTGAGGAAATCTGTATTACAGGAATATCAGCAGACATAAACGAACGGGTATAAATAAAGGGATAAAATTCGGTGCTATCCGTTACCCCGGTTGTATAAGTTAAAATAAGCCCCCCTGCATTGTTGGTTTTTAAATCCATATACAATTTCATCAGCTCATCATACCGTGGAAGGGGATTATTTTTATTGTCTATGACTTTCAGCACCCATTTATTTTGATAATCCGGTTTTTCATCGTCGCCCTGCTGTCCATAAAATATAACACTGGCATTCAGAGCATCGTCCCCGCTAAAACTCATGGGCATATAATCTTCTTTGAGAACCAGTTTTTCACCGTTCCAGGTGGCAAAAGATGCATTTGACACGGCAATGTCTGTCACAATTTCAAACTCCTGCCTGTATCCAAAGTCAAACGGGTTTAAATCACAGGCATCAATTTCAGACTCAATAAACTGCTGCGCCATGCTATCACCAGCGGTTCCCGGAAATCTGCCTTCCAGTTTGTCTGATGCAAGATACGAAATGGTTTTTTTGGCAATTTGAATGTCCTGTGCTGATAAAACACCGGAAAAAATCACCATAAACATGTATAATGTAAAACGTTTAAACATAGTGCTTGTAATTTAAAGCATGCAAGATATAAAATACAGTTTAATATTCCACTCGCTACTTAGTGAAATAATCCTTAAAATTTATCCATACAAACAAGCAAACTTCACATTATACAACATCATGGCCTCACTAACACATTGAATAAGAGGAACTAAATAGTGTCCGGCCATAATGTCCGATTTCTGCGTTACGCTCGCATTGACAACCAGTCATTTACGCCAGTAAACTCCTGGTTGCCAATACTTCGCAAGCCCCTGTACAATAAATTTACAGGGTAAACTTGAACTCGAACATTATGTACCAGACACTGACTCTATTGACAAGCACTAAATAGACCGAAGACAGGAGACAGAAGTAAAGCATACATTGTTGAAAATAAAACTAATGAGTATCTGAAACAATATCTAAATATTATCATGACTGGTATTTTATCATTTCTTTGCGGTTCTTTGCACCTCTGCGAAACTTTGCGGTAGAACCTACTATACCGCAGAGTTACGCCGAGAAGCACTAAGCACCGCAGAGAAAATTAAGAAATGATAATGAGAAATTTCAGATGCGGATAACTTCGGTGAAAAAAAATTGGATGTGAATAAATAAAACATTTTATTTGTACAAACAAAAAAATAAAACATTATGAAAAAGAATCATCTCCACACAATTGCCTTATTTCTTGGCGCTGCATTATTAATTGTTTCATGTAGATGTTCCGATAAAACAACAAAAGATGAATCACCGGACATTAACATGAGTGAAATGGAAACCCTGAAAGACTCAGCCAGTTTTGCCCTTGGGGTGCAAATCGCACAAAGTTTTAAACAACAAGGTATTGCTGAAAAAATCGATCAGGATATTTTCATGGCAGTATTGAAAAAACAATTTGCCAATGAAGAAGCATTGGTAGATATGAATGCATCCAATCAGCTCATTCAAAAATTCATGTCACAGGCATCCAAAACAGAAAATGAACCTAAAATTGAAGAAGGTAAAAAATTCCTGGAAACCAATGCCAAACGGGAAGAAGTAAACGTAACCGAATCAGGCTTACAATATGAAGTACTGAATGAAGGCGATGGCGAAAAACCCGGCCCGAACAACAAAGTAAAAGTACACTACGAAGGCACTTTATTGGACGGCACTGTGTTTGACAGTTCTTATGAACGCGGCGAACCCATTGAATTCCCACTCAACGGTGTGATTAAAGGATGGCAGGAAGGGTTACAATTGATGAAAACCGGTGCCAAATACAAACTGTATATTCCTTATAACCTTGGTTATGGTGAACGTGGCGCACGTGGTGCCATCGGCCCCTATGAAACCCTGATTTTCGAAGTTGAATTACTGGATATCGTTGAATAATCAAACTTAACTGAATGAAAAACAAAAGCCTGATTTCCATTACAGACTTTACGCCGGAAGAATACTACAAGATTCTTGATCTGGCAGAAGAATTTGAGAAAAACCCTAAGCAAAACCTGTTAGACGACTATGTCATTGCCTCTCTGTTCTTTGAGCCATCAACACGCACACGCCTGAGTTTTGAGTCGGCTATTAACAGACTTGGCGGCAGAATAGTTGGATTTTCCGAAGCTACCAACAGCAGTGTTGCCAAAGGGGAAAGCTTTGCTGATACCATTAAAACTGTCAATCAGTACAGTGATTTGATCATCATGAGGCATCCGCTTGAAGGCAGTGCCAGGTACGCCAGCGAAATTGCCGACGTGCCGGTAATCAATGCCGGAGACGGTGCTAATCAGCATCCTACGCAATGCCTGTTGGATTTGTATTCCATTAGAAAAACACAGGGAACTCTGGAAAACCTCAATATTTTTCTTGTGGGTGACTTAAAATACGGTCGCACTGTACATTCACTCTTAATGGCTTTGTCCAATTTTAATCCGGTTTTTAATTTTATATCTCCGGATACGCTGAAAATGCCGGATGAATACAAAGATTTTCTCAATAATAAAGGCATAAAGTTTTATGAACACACCGAATTCACAGATATCATGTCAAAAGCTGACATCATGTATGTTACCAGGGTGCAGAAAGAACGGTTTTCCGATCCCATGGAATACGAGCGCGTGAAAAATGTGTATGTTCTTACCAATGACATGCTGGATGGGACAAAAGAAAATCTAAAAATTCTCCATCCGCTACCCCGTGTCAATGAAATCGACACTAGTGTGGATGATAATCCCAGGGCATATTATTTTCCTCAAGCCCTGAATGGTGTTTACACAAGAATGGCAATTTTAAGTTTAATCCTAGGTATCAAATCATAACAACATGGCTAAACAAAAAGAAAAACTTACGGTCAGTGCCATTAAAAATGGGACAGTTATTGATCACATCCCCGCAGACAATTTATTTAAAGCGTTGTCAATTCTTCATGTTGACATGATGAACACAACCATTACTATTGGCAACAACCTTGAAAGTTCCAGGCTCGGTAAAAAAGGAATCCTTAAAATTGCGGATAAACATTTTTCCAATGAAGACCTGAATAAAATTGCTATGGTAGCTCCTACTGCGCGTATCAATATCATTCAGGATTATGAGGTTGTGGATAAATACAATGTAAAAATCCCTGATCAGATTCGTGGTATTTTCAAGTGCATGAATCCAAAATGCATTACCAACGTCGAAAAAATGACCACCAAATTTGAGGTCATTGAAAAAAACGGGAAATTGCAGTTAAAATGTAAATACTGCGAAAAAATTACTGACCAGGAACATTTTGAAACACGCTAAATAAATGAAAAACATTTTATCTATCATTGCTACTATGAGCATTATTTTTTCAGCGCAAGCTCAGGACAAACAAATCAATAAAGCCGTAGAAGGCAACAATGCATTTTGTTTTGATTTGATGGAAGCAGGATACGAGCCGAGTGAAAACATGGTGTTCAGTCCCTTTTCAATCAGCACTGCACTGGCCATGACGTATGATGGTACTGCCTGGCGCACAAAATGGGATATGGCAAAAACCATGCACTTCCCGTTTTCACGACAGAAAAACCATGAATCCTGGACACAAATACTTGATTATTTCAAACAACTGAAAACCCCTGTATTTCAACTGGCCAATGCTGTGTGGGCACAAGAGAATTACTATTTCACAGAGGAATTTATGGAAGGGCTGAAAGATTTTGATGCCAGGGTTGAATACGTAGATTTCAGAAACACGGTAAAGCGCGAAGAGGCCCGCCGCAGAATCAACCAGTGGGTAGAGGCTAAAACAGAAAGAAAAATCAGGCAACTGATCCGCAAACGCAATGTCAACGACTTAACGCGCATGATCCTTGTAAATGCAATTTATTTTAATGCAGACTGGCAGACGCAATTTGACCCTGAAAAAACGAGGAAAAATGATTTCCATACCCCGGATGGTGAGATAGAAACAGATTTTATGACCATGAAATCCGATATCCTGCATGCAGAAAAAGAAAATTTCAGGGCTATACAATTGCCATACAGGGATGAGCTTGCATCCATGTACATATTGTTGCCTGCAAAAGATAAAAAACCTGCAGATATTGTGACATGGCTGAACAACGATCAATTTAACTCCCTGTGTGATGATTTTAAGGAAACTAAAATCATGCTGGCATTACCACGTTTTAAGGTGGAAGAGCGGTATGAGATGAAAAAAACCTTGAAAAAAATGGGCATGGTTGCTCCTTTTTCGAATTATGCCAATTTCAGCAATATGAACGGGGAGAAGAATCTTGTCATTGATGACGTTATCCATCAGGCGGTTGTGGAAGTAGATGAAGAAGGCACTGAAGCGGCTGCAGCTACAGCAGTGGTTATCAGGGAAAAAACAGCCAAACGCCCCCTTGAATTTATCGTTGACAAGCCGTTTATTTTCATCATTAAAGAACATAAACAAGGCAACATTTTGTTTGCTGGTATAGTAAATAACCCTGAAAAAACTAAATAATGAAACGATTGCGCATAGCTTTACTGTTCACGCTTGCCATGTTGTTTGTGTCACAATCACATGCACAATTTGGTTATAAACATACGTATGACACCATCGACGGTGTGGCAATTTCATATAAATGGTCACATGCGAAATGGTGGAACAAATCAAGCCCTTTGCAACTCAGGTTTAAGATCAAAAATACCAACGATTATCCGGTAAAAATTTCATTTGAACTGGTTTACATGTTGGATTATGTGGTAAAATTCAAAAGCGGTGACATGGAAAGAACACTCAAATCCGGCAGAACCATCAGCGGTAAATTGAATGGCTATTATTTTGAATCAGAAAACCTGACAAACGAAGAAATAGAATCGGATATTTTCACTTGGGATTTTCTGCATTTTGATGTCGCCAAGATTGACGAAAGTCAGTTGGAATAATGATTCTAAAAAAATAAAACACATTAAAGTATTATCTTTGAAAAAAAATAAAATATGATAACAAAAGAACATATAGAAATTTTGAAAAATAATGGAAATAATTCAATAAAAGAACTTTTTAATAAACAAAAAGATACTAAAACCTTAGTTTTTATTCTGGAAAATTTGGGACATTTACCTAAAGAATATAATGGAAAATAGTTTGTAGATTTATTATATCATCCATATTATAAAGTAAGATATTGGGCTGCAAAGAATATTGGAAAATTAAAAGATCTGATGTTTTTACATGTTTTGATTGAAGCATCAAAAAAAGAAACAAATACATCTGTAAAAAGAGAGATAGTTTCTTCAATTGGAAGGATGCAAAGAATTACAAAGCAATTTTAAAAGGAAAATCTAATAAACAGACATTTGTTCGTGAAATTGATTTTTATCTATTGAAAGATAATAATAAATACAAATGTAAGGTAAAATTAATGGGGAAAGGTAATCCGAAAAATGCAGATGCTGTAATTGCCAGAGATAGTAAAGTTTTTGTAGCAGATAAACTTTCAAACACGAACAAAGCACAATTAAACAGTTTAAATGTTGAATGGGTTGAGTTTAGAAATGAATACGGTTTTCGAAAATTCAAAGAAGTTTTAGAAAAATTACAAATACCTCACTCTGATTATAATGATAAAAATATTGATAAAGATGTAACTATGGCTTTTAACGATATATTTGAAAAAGAATAAAAAAAGTAAAAATACTCAAAATTATTTCTGTTATTAACCATAAACCTATATTATATATGCAAAAATTAGTATTAGTACTCCCCCTGTTCTTTTTTATCCTTGTTGGATGTCAGGACACGGGAAACGATGCCGGCACTGAAAATCAGGACACTGAACAGGGCACGGAGAATATAAAACAAGAAGAAAAAATGGATGTTGATGCTAGAGCATGCAGCGGAACCGTAGCATCATGCGAAGGCATGTTAACAGCAACCGATGTGTACAGGGATTTTAAATCATACGAAGCAGAACACATCCAAGTATGTGGTAAAGTCACTCATGTTTGTCAGCATGGTGGCAAACGCATGTTTCTTGCCACCGAAAATGAAGATGTTGTGATTGTAACCAGTGAAGAAATATTTTCACAGGATTTACTCGGCAAAAAAGTAGTGGTCACCGGGGAAGTGGAAATCATTGAACCGGAAACACAAGATCATGAAGAAGGCGATGAGCATATTGATGACGCTCAGCATAAGGCTGCCCATGACAACACCTTTGTTTTAGAAGCAAGCAAATGTAAGGTCTGCAAATGTGATCACGAAAAAGAATAGTGGTATCTCCTGACCACCAATAAAAAACCCGCTCGTCAAACGAAGCGGGTTTTTTATTGGTGGTGTTTTATACACTAACGATTATCAACGTATTGCTGTATCTGCTCTACCCCTGTTTTTACCTTTATTAATACGTTATCCAGACGTGAAGCAAAAACATCCGTATTCTCGGCCTGTACTGCCTGTTGCTCTATTTCTTCCAGCTCATTCCTGATCTCTTCCATTCCCATAATAGCAACCGCTGACTTTGCACGATGCACTACAAGTCCAAAATTTTCCCAGTCTTTTCGCTCAATGCATTCTGAGGCTTCTTTGAAATAATCAGGATAGTGCTTTTTAAAAACATCAAATATCATCTGCATTACTTCCGGATCAAAGCCTGTGTATTTATTAAACAAATGAACACTGAAATAAGTTCTGTGCATGTAACTGGTTAATTTCTTACCTTCTGATCAAACGTTGTTGAACAAACCTGTGAACAAATTTTTCACGGTAAGAACGTCCAATCGGTATTCTGGTATCCTGAACAATCACATCTTCACCATCAATCTCATCAATGTGGTTTACATTGACAATATATGATTTACTGGTACGGAAAAATGTTGGGTTGGGCAAACGTCTGTGAGCGGTTTTAACATTCATGGCAGTCATGAATTTGCCTTTGTTGGCGTGGAAAATGACATAATCTTTGAGCCCTTCAATGAAATAAATATCATTGTAGTTCAGTTTAACGTATTTGCGCTCTGATTTAACAAAAATAAAATCTTCATTGTAATCAATAGCACCAGGCTCCTCAATTATTTTTAATTCATCTTCAACTTTGTTGATGGCACGGAGAAAACGATCCATCTTAATGGGCTTAACGAGAAAATCCATCACATCAAGTTCAAAAGCTTCAACAGCGTATTTTTCATCTGATGTAGTAACAATTACCAAGGGAGGATTTTTAAGGCTTCGAACAAAATCCAGTCCGTTAAGCCCGGGTAAAGCAACTTCGGTAAACATCAGGTCAATTTCATTTTCCCGTAAAAATTCATTTGCCTTGAGCACATTTTCGAAACTACCAACTAAATCCAGATTTGGTACGTTCTTAATGTTTTGTTTCATTTCGTCCCTTGCGCGGGAATCATTGTCAATTACAATACAATTCATATCAATTTTTATTTTAAGATTAATAATAAAAAAATTACTTTTACTTTAATAAGTTATTTTTCAATACATAACTTATTGATTTAACGAATGCAAAAGTAACAATGTTTTTTTATTTATCCAAATGAAATATAATACATATTCCAATTTCATTTGAAACACCCGATAAACACACACTTACCTACATTTTTAATTCGTAAAAAGCATGGGTTTTTCTTATCTCACGATGTTAATATCAATAAAATAACCTAAAAACACTATACTATCCAATTCAAAACCACGGATAAATACTTTATTATAATTATATGGGATTATCAAACATATAAAAATAGATGTTAATGTTGTTTATTTCTGACAGCAGATATCGGTATGACATGGGGTTTCAACTACATGCACCCTGAATTTGAAAACGGTGTATCTTGGCTGAAAATACCATTAATTGATACGTTTGTCTGTAATGATTAAGGGAATCCCTTTACAACGTAAAATCACCGGATTAGAAATTATTTTTATATCCGATGAATATCTGAGATTGTCTGAAATCAATAAAACTCTGTTTTGTACGGCCAACAGCATAGCTAAGCGTTAAAACACCCAGGGAGGTGTTTACATTTAAACCGCTCCCCAGCGACAGAGGGCAAAAAGCATCAGTGATTATGCCTCTTTTGCTATCAAGCATACCCGCTTCAACAAACAAAAACAAGGACGAATATTTATCAGGATAAAACAACATATCCATGGATAGACTCCCGTACCATGGCGTCCAAAATGCATATTCCTGATACGCCCTGAATAAATCGTGCCCACCAAGCCTGAAGATTTCATTATCATACAATTTCTCAGATAATATTATACCTGAAGCATGAGAAGCACGCATGCTCCAGTTAGCATTTAAAGGATAATAATATTGAAAATCAAGTGTGCATTTGGATTTAAACCGGTTTACATCTTCATCAAGATCATAACTTTTACCAGCAGCTATTCTAAGATCTGCAGACATGCCTTTGGCAGGATTTTGCACATAATCAAGATTTGAATATTCATAAGCCAATCCCACAATTGAAGTCTGAATATTGCCATTGTTTTCATTATGGTCACCGGAAATACTTTGTTGGCTTTCATATTCATAAAACAAGCCTGTTCTATTGCTTCCGTACAAATAATTTAATTGACCCATGAAACCAACATCCAAAAAGCTGGTGTCCTTTTTTTCAATGTTAAAAGCGGATTCTGCACCAAATTGTCTGTAAACCAAGGGAAATTCAAGGGATACATTAAGTTTTTGAGATGCTTTGTCGGGTGCTTTCCAGTGAAAAATAATATGCTCGGCTTGTTTAAACACATTTTGCAGATCCAAATCAACCTGGCCGGTCAGGTACAAATTCTGAACTTCATCGCCCGGAATGATTCCCAACATTCCATTGAAATTGTTGGCTTTTTCTTTTTTCAAGGGGACGACAATATTAAACAGGCTATCGTGCCTTTCAATAAACCATTTATCCACTGGTTTGACAAATTCAAGCTCATTCAACACCTGATCAATGGTGTTCAACTTGCTACCATGAAAAACCTCGCCCGGGGACAAGCCTGTCTTTACCGGCAATAGCGCTGCAGGGAAATCATCATATTCCGGAAAAATAAAACCGTCGAAAAACAATTTTTCACCTTGATAAATATCAACATGAATTTGAATTTTACGATCATCACTTATGTCAATGGAATCCACTTTAACCTGTGCATCAGGAAACCCCAGGTCAAATAATGTTTTCTGAACTTTCGTTGTCCATTCCCTGACACGGGCGGGCGATGGCGGAGAAACCATCAAATCTTCAGGACTTATTTCCACAACCGGGAAACTGTCTTTTTTTTTTATCAATACAGTGTCCCAATAATACTTAGCCCCGCTTCGGTACCAGGCTTCAACCACATCCTTGTTGCAAATAATGCTATCGTAGCCGGCAAAAAAATACCCATCATTCAAATCAGCCTGTTGCAGCGCTTTGAGTTTTTCTGCTACTGCAATGCTATCACTGACACGAAAACTATCGCAAAGCACAACTGCCGGATCCTTATGATAAATATATAGCGTGTGTTGTGCTGTCAGGTTCATTACCGGACACAACAGGAATGCAATATAAATGTAAATGTATTTGGCTCTATTAAAAAACATTATTGTTTCAAATATGTTAACCGTTCACAGTTAAAAACAGTTAACATTGGTTAGCAATCAGTTAATAACGGTTGCGATTAAATCGTGTTTTGATACTTTGTCTTTCCAAATATATCTTTGAGTTTATCGTAATCATCTTTAATAATTAATCCATCTTCAAAGCAATCATCCACATCGCCCTCTAACTCTTCCATCGAACCTGCACTAATCTTTATATATCGTCCAAATTCACCTGCAGAATTTTTCCTGTAACCTTCTCTTATGTTTTGTTTTGCACTTCTTGCAGCATCATTCATCTGACTAACCAATCACATATGTTTGTTTGAAAAAATTTTAATCAAAGTTAGTAATATTTTTATTTTTGAATTTTAACTTAGAATTTCCGTAACCGTTCACTGAAAGACAAAAGGTATTTAATTATTCTAATTTATGAATATAATTTCTCCGGTACGTGGATCAAGTTTGATTTTTGTGTCCTGATCTGCCACATCTGAAGGCAAATATCGGATGGTTCCCATCTGCGGAATCGCTTCACGATGCACAAATATTTTTTTGTCATTCAGATATAAGCTTAACTCAACGGGTTTAGCCTGACAATATGCCAGTGCTTTTTTGTTTTTTTCCCCGGTTGAGTCCGTTGCTTCATTGTTTTTCCCAGTTAACGGGAGCACAAGCAATTCAAGTTTATCAGCCTTATCGTTCTGTTCTACATGCTTGCCGGTATTTTTGTCAAAATAATCCAGCACAAAACCCTGCTCCTCCTGTTTCTTCTCCGGCGTAAGGGTATAATGCAATTCCACCATTTCTGTTTTTAATTTACCCGTAAACAATGCCAAATACGATTGTTCAAGTGCTTCCAGTTTTTCTATCATGTAAGCAATGTCCACCCCGCTTACTTTTTGCTCTTCAATGGCTGCTTCAAGTGAAAAGCGGTTTTTGCGTATCCTGATGATAAAGTCAGCCGCATCTTTGGCTTTTTGAGCTATGGTTTTTTGCTTCTCTTTGGTTTGATATACCGGGATTCTTTTGACAACAGAGTCACGCTGAACAATTCTGTAGGTTGTGTCAATCACTTCATATTTGCTTTTATCAATCTGTATGTTGGTAAAATCCGGGTTTGCCGGATTATCCAATTTTTCAGGTAAAAATGCAGGCGCGGAAGTCGGCGCTCGTTCATCAACATCTGTTAGATTGATCCCAGAAAGCACCGCCTGTTGGCTGAAGGACAGAGCCGGCAGATTTTTGTCCGGCACAATATAGAATCGTCTGTCAGGATCAGCTATGGCACTTGTGTGGCATTCAACATCACTTATAGCGTAAAAATACTTTTCTTTGTATTTAATGTTTTGAAGGCTCAGGTACGGCGTGGCAAATTCTGCATAAGGCCCAGGTATAAAATGGGCTTTTTTAAGGGCTATTGTCAAATGAATTTGCTTTTTTGGTAAACAATAAACCAATGCTTTTTCTTTCTTTTTCGGAGCCGGATTTTCTGTGACATACCACCCTTTTTGGCATGCAGATGTAAAAAACGCAAGGGCAAAAAAAACAAACACTATGCTTTTCATTTTCATTTTCATTGTTTCAACTTTTTAAAAATTCTACCTAAATATACCGGGATATCACCTGCAATCAAAGCTTCCTGGCTGTTATCTTCGACAAAAGCATCACCGGCTTTTCCATGTACAAACACCGCCAGACGTGAAGCTGTGACAGCATCATATCCCTGGGCAAGCAAAGATAATACAATTCCTGTTAACACATCCCCTGTTCCTGCAGTTGCCATTCCGGGATTGCCCGTAATGTTAATGTACAGTGTCCCTTTCGGTGTGGCGATACGGGTAAAAGCCCCTTTCACGATGATAACCAGATTGTACTTCACTGCCATTTTCAGTTGCAATTCAGCTTCTGCCCAGGCATAATTACTTTTCCCAAACAAACGTTCAAATTCTTTTGGATGGGGTGTCAATACAGAATTGGCAGGAAGTTTATTAAGCAGGGATTTGTTTTTAGCAATGATATTTAAGGCATCGGCATCCAATACCATAGGTTTATCTGTACGTTGAATTAAATCCGCCAACGCTTTTTTTGTGTTCGGCTTTTTATCCAGGCCGGGACCAATACCAAAAACATTAAAATCACTGCTATCATCACATGCAGTAAAAATAAGATCACTGGCATCAATACTGAGCATAGCCTCAGGCACAGCCTGTTGTAAAATCTGGTAGCCTGTTTTGGGGACATGCACAGTAAGCAAACCAACACCTGCCCGCAAACACGCTTTTGCAGCTAACACTGCTGCACCCATTTTTCCATAACTGCCTGCTATTAATAAAGCATGCCCAAAATGGCCTTTGTGGTCAAATATACCCCGGGTACGTACACATTTTTTTACAGCCGATTCTGTGTTTACATACCATGTGGATTCTGTTTGAGCAATGGCATCCGGGTGCAAACCGATATCAATGACATGTACTTCTCCGGTATATTTTCGGTTTTCTTTAAAAAAGAACGAACGCTTTGGAAACTGCACGGTTAAGGTATCGTCAGCTTTAAATATTTCTCCGGTATTCTTTGAGTTATCTTCACCAAACAATCCCGATGGAATATCAATGGCCACCTTACGTGCTTTGATTTGATTTATTTTTGCGATTACCTCTCCAGGCAATCCTTTCACAGGCCTGGTAAGCACGGCACCAAACACTGCATCAACAATGACTGCTTTCTCTGGTATTTCAGGCACATCTTCAGCGGATTTTATGTCAATGACTTTTCCTTCAGTATCATTGTACCTGTCCAGATTTAACTGGCAATCTTCAGAAATTTTATCCGTAAACCGAAGCATACAAACGGTGACATTGTATCCCCCCTTAACCAGCAAACGTGCAATCACCAGCCCGTCTCCACCGTTGTTTCCGGGACCTGCTACGATCCAAAACGGTATATTAACATTGAAGGAAGACATAATCCTTTTTGTCATACGTGTGCCGGCCCTTTCCATTAAATCAGGTGAAGATATTGGCTCGTGTTCAATCGTATATTGATCAATTTCTTTGATTTGTGCCGTTTCAAACAGTTTCATAACATTGCAAATTAAATTATATCAATATATAAATATGATTCATATTTAAAATCAAAAAATGAAAGGTAAATATAAAAATATAAATAACATAAACAAAAATAACTATTCACTGCAAAGTCACCATAGCACGATAGCACGATGGAGTGACGGAGGGATGGGGTGATTGCACGATTGCATGAAGGCATAATTTAGTACCTTACCAATCAAATTCTTGTTTTTTTTGCAAGAATTTGGTCGGGAAGGTACTGTGGCAAAATTTATGAGGCTAGTTTTTAAAAGGTTAAAGCATGTGAAAGAATCATGATATTTATAAAAAAATTTAATGCCTCATAAATTTTGCTTGCTAACTTGGACAAGCCAAAACAGAGATACATTAGATTGCTTAAAAATGCCCTGTTTGTTTTTAGCTTGTCCAAGTTAGAGATAGAACGATATGTAAGCTGAAAAAAAATCCAGATTTTTTTTAAATTCTTGAAAAGACAAAAAAGATTTTTATCTTTGCCAATCACTAAAAAATGGGAATAAAATTGAGTATTAATTTAAAATAACGTATTATGTTGAAAGGACATCCTAAAGGATTATTGGTAGCTTTTTTCGCCAACATGGGAGAACGATTTGGCTATTACACCATGTTAGCGATTTTTGTGTTGTACTTGCAGGCCAGGTTTGGTTTCAGTACAGGACAAGCAGGTGATTATTACGGTGGTTTTTTGTTCGGAATCTATTTCCTACCGATTTTAGGCGGGATCATTGCAGATAAACTGTGGGGATACGGAAGAACCATTATTGTGGGAACACTTATTATGTTTGTGGGATACATGCTCCTGGCAGCCCCCGGGTTTTTTGACATGACAGGGAAACTAATTATCATAGCTTCTCTGTTTATCATTTCCCTGGGAACCGGCCTGTTTAAAGGTAACCTGCAGGCCCTAGTAGGGAAGTTATATGACGATCCCCAATACAAACACAACCGTGACAATGCCTTTAATATTTTTTATATGGGCATTAATATTGGTGCCTTTTTTGCCCCACATGCAGCAACAGGTGTTGTGAGCTTATTTCTTGGCAAAGAAGGATTTACCTATCAAAATTCCATGCCTCATTTGGCTAACCTGTACAAAGATGCACATCCGTTCTTGGATAAAGCAACCGCTGCAGTGCAACAAAGTTTTGAAGGCGTGCAGCATTACACAGGCGCATTGCAGCAATATGCTGCCAACATGAACTTTTCGGAAGGATTAACGAAATTCACAGAAATTTATCCCTCCAGCTTATCTACCGGATACAGCGCTGCATTTGCCATCGCTGCTGTAAGTATGCTTGTATCTCTGGCAGTGTTTGCCATTTTTTACAAACACCTGAAAAAAGCAGACATTACTGAAACTCAAAAAGCAAAAAACGAAGACACCAAAGATCAAGTTATTCAGATGAGCCCCGAAGAAACCAAAAAACGGCTTGTTGCCCTTGGCCTCGTTATGATTACCGTGATGTTTTTCTGGATGGCTTTCCACCAAAATGGCTTCACATTGACCATCTTTGCCCGTGACTATACCACACCTACTGTGAGCAATTTGGATTTCATATTCTTTGATCTCAAATCATTTATCCCTGCACTGGCAGCCATTGGTGGTTTGATATTGTTGTTGCGAAGGAAATCGACAAAGAAAACAAAACTGATTGGTGCCGCCTTACTTGTTGCAGGTGCAGCTATAACATACTGGGCTTATTCTACGTATGAGCCAAACATGAAAATCGAACCACAACTCTTCCAGCATTTCAATCCGATATTTATCGTCTTCCTGACACCAATCATTGTCGGGTTCTTTACCTGGCTGCGTACGAAAGGCAATGAACCATCATCACCCCGGAAAATCGGTATCGGTATGTTCATCACAGCCTTAGGCTTTGTTGTCATGATGCTGGCAGCCCTGAAATTGCATTCAGTAACCGGCCTGAATCCGTACTGGCTGATCGGAACCTATTTCACACTGACCATTGCCGAACTCTTCCTGAGCCCGATTGGAATATCTTTTGTATCCAAAGTATCACCACCAAAATATTTCGGACTCGCCCAGGGTGGATGGCTTGGTGCAACAGCTATCGGTAACCTGCTGGCAGGACTTGTCGGTAAATTGTGGGACATTGTTGAGCTGTGGCAATTCTTTGCCATACTGGTAGGTCTTACCGTATTGTCAGGTATATTTATTTTCTCAGTGATGAGAATACTCGAAAGTGCAACTAAAAGTTCTGATACAAATAATTAAATAAATTCTAACGTTATGAAAATACGCATTTTATTCATTACAGCAACCATTGTCAGTCTAACTGCATTGACCAGTTGTAATAAGGAAGCAAGCGATCCCATTGAGGACATCAAAAACAGTACAACTGAAATCAACAAAATTGAAGAACGTTCAAACAACATTAATGACAAAATCGGTGCCTTTGAAGTATTGAGGGATCTGAACCAGGAAATGAAAAACGTTCGAAACGTTTCCCTTGCTCTTGACGAGCAATATGCTAATGTTAAAAGAAAAGAAGAAGACACATTGGCTGATAATCCTGAATTCACAAAAAAAATGGAGGAATTTGAACAATGTCTCAACGACATAGATAAGTCATTGCAAGTGATTAGGGAAAATGTCAAGCCCTATGAAGACAAAGAAGAGGTTGTGAAAATGATAAAGAAACTCAACCACATAATGATCACGAAATAATACATTATTGGTAACTATTCAGACAAATATTTTTTTTATCGCTAAGACGCTAAGGCGCAGAGAAATGGGAAAAACGAAAGCGAGATAGTACGATGGCACGATGGAGAGATGGAACAATGTAACGTCTGCATGAAAGTATTCAATCGTGCAATCGTGCTTTCGTTCTATCGTGATTTTGCGGTAAATGTTTACTTTTGTTGATAATGATTATTTACCATTATTAAATTCCGTTAAAAAAGGGCTGATATTTAATTTTTGTAACCATTCACAGCGAGAAATAATAATAAATGGATAATAACGGTTACAAATTTTTCAGCCTTTTTTATTATTTTTGCTTTTTATCTTAATAATAGAACCTATAATGAATTACAAACTTGTCAACAGGATTTTCGGGTGGGTGGCATTCCTGATAGCTGCCATAGTCTATATCTCTACCATTGAACCCACAACAAGTTTCTGGGATTGTGGTGAATTTATTGCAAGCGGGTATAAACTGGAAGTTGGGCATCCACCGGGGGCACCTACCTTTATGCTGATGACAAGACTGGCTTCCCTGTTTACCAGTGATCCCGCCAACGTGGCGAAAATGGTGAATACCATGTCAGCGCTGGCAAGTGCTTTGACCATCATGTTTTTGTTTTGGACCATTGCCTATTTTGCCAAACGCATCATTGCACCTGATAATAAATTGAATACAGCCAAAATCATCGCTGTCATTGGCGCTTCATTTGTCGGGGCTATGGTTTATACATTTTCCGACACATTTTGGTTTTCTGCCGTCGAAGGTGAAGCCTATGCATCATCATCACTGTTTACGGCAGTGGTGTTTTGGGCCATGCTCCGATGGGAACAAGCCGTTGACTCTAAACATGCTTACCGTTGGATACTTTTGATTGCCCTGCTCATTGGCTTATCCATCGGGGTGCACCTGCTTAACCTATTGGCTATTCCTGCCATGGTGTTTATTTATTATTTTAAAAAATACAAGCCCACCAAAAAAGGTGTTATCGGAGCGCTCGCAATTGCCGTGCTTATCCTTACTTCTATCATGTATGGTGTGATCCCCGGCATTGCCAAAGTATCCTTCAAATTCGATCTCCTTTTTGTCAACAACATGGGTCTCCCCTACTATTCCGGCGTATTTACCTGGTTAATTCTCTTGGTGGCATCCCTGGCCGGCTCTATTTATTTTACACAGTACAAGTTCAACAAAAACATGGGGGTGGCCTGTATTGTCATTGGGTTAATCCTGCTTGGAGTGCCTTTCATGATGGGCAGTACGTTCCTGACTGTTTTACTCATAGCTGCCATTGCTTTTGGTGCATGGAAATTATACGAAAACTACAAGCCTTTACTAAATACGGTCATGCTGGCCTTTATTTTTATCCTGATAGGATACAGCACATTTTCAATCATCATAATCAGATCGCTGGCAGAACCCCCCATGGACCAAAATGATCCGGATAACATGTATCAGTTACTCACCTACTTAAACAGGGAACAATACGGTGATATGCCCTTATTCTACGGTGAATACTATAATTCTGAACGCACTGCCATTGAAGATGGTAATCCGGTTTATGTGAGAAAAAACAACAAATATGAAGTGGTTGATCACAAGAGGGTATTAAAATACAAAAAAGAGCACCTGACATTATTTCCCCGGATGTGGAGCAATAAACCTGAGCATGTACAGGCATATAAAAGCTGGACAGGCATTCGTGGTGACAGACTTCCCACCTTTGGAGAAAATTTGACATTTCTGTTCAAATACCAGATAGGCTGGATGTACGGGCGCTATTTTATGTGGAATTTCGCTGGTCGCCAAAACGATATACAGGGGCATGGCAATACCGTCCATGGCAATTGGATTTCAGGCATCCCGTTTATTGATACCCCGAGGGTAGGCGATCAGGATAAGATGCCGGATTACCTGAAAAACAAAGCACACAATAAATATTACATGCTTCCCTTGTTGCTTGGGTTAATTGGCCTGCTTTTCCACTTTAAAAAACAAAAACACGACGGATGGGTTGTGTTGCTTCTTTTCATTATGACAGGGCTTGCCATTGTGTTTTACCTGAATCAATATCCATATCAGCCACGTGAAAGGGATTACGCTTATGCCGGTTCATTTTATGCATTCAGTATATGGATTGGGCTGGGGACACTTGGCATATACCGGCTTTTACAATACATTGGAAAAGGGCCTGTTATGGCTGGCCTTGCAACCGGATTGTGCCTGCTTGTGCCCCTGAAAATGGCTGCAGAAAACTGGGATGACCACGACCGGAGCAACAGGTATGTAGCGAGAGACTATGCTCATAATTACCTCGCTTCATGTTTACCCAACAGCATTTTATTTACTTATGGCGACAACGACACATTTCCAATATGGTATGCACAGGAAGTTGAAGGTTACAGAACGGATGTAAAGGTGTGTTGCCTGCCTTATGTAGCCAGCAACTGGTACATTGACCAAATGAAAATGAAAACCTACGAAGCTGAACCCATGCCTTTTAGTTTCGAACAGGAAATCTATGAACCGGGAGCCAGGGACATTTCGTACCTGTATGAGCAACCTGGTTACAAAGGCTACCAATCCATAGGCAGAATTGTTGATTTCATCGCTGATGATTCAAAATCCAAACTCAAGACACGCAATGGCGATGTGTTTTATACATATCCCACAACCAAAATGATATTGCCTGTTGACTCAGCCAATGCTATTGAAAGTGGCATTGTCAAACCTGAAGATGCGCACCTGATGGAAAAAGAGATCCGCTGGGATACAAAACAGGAGTACATCATGAAAAACCAATTGATGATCATTGATCTGCTCGCTAATTTTGAATGGAAACGTCCCATTTATTACACCTCAGTGGGACGCAATGAAACGCTGAACCTCAGGAATTATTTCCAGTTGGATGGGTTTTCATACAGGTTAACTCCCATCAAATCCAATAATTCACGTATTGACACAGAGGTTTTATACGACAACTTGATGAACAATTTTGACTATGGCAATATAGAAGATCCCGGCGTTTATGCTGATTACACCATCAGGCGGACAACTAAAATTGTTCAGCTCAGGCAACGCTTTGTGCGTCTGGCCAACAGACTTCGCAATGAAGGGGATACAACAAGAGCGATCGAAGTACTGGAACGTTGTGAAAAACAGGTGCCTATGGATGTGTTTACGCCCGACGTTTTTTCAACAAATTTGGCAGATGCCTGGTATCAATTGAATAAACCAGAAAAAGGCGATGAAATCATCTCGTATATCGTATCTTTATATGACAAAGAATTGAGATACCATTTTTCATTGCCGGATAATAAAATTCCTGGCAATTCCCGTGAAATTGCTATGGGGTTACAAACCATACAGGATTGTTATCGCATGGCGTTACGACATCAACGTGAAGACATTTTGCCTGCGATCGAAGCTTCATTACAGGAACATACACCATTGTTTGAACAATATTTTAATTACCCGCAGCAACAAAATCGCAGACAACCAAGATTGCAAGGAATATAATACCAATATATCCATGTGAATAAAACCAAAGCCGCCATTGGAAACAATAGCGGCTTTTGTTTTGGGAATACTCGCATCCGCAAACGGTAAATGATTTACACATTTGAATGCAACTTGGTATTATTTTACCACTTCAACTTTTCTCATGATCCGGTTATCACCACGGCTTACTTCAATAAAATACATGCCTTCAGAAACTGCTTTCAGGTCAATGCTTGTTTTGCCGGAGGATATTTTCTCAGCAAACAATAGCCTGCCTGTAATATCATACATGTTGACGTATTCTCCACCGGCACATTCAACAAACAACATGGCTCTGGCCGGATTGGGATACACATGCAGGGATAATTCCCCTGAAACATCCTCAATGCCGGTGCAATCTTCATAATTGACAATTAACGTATCCAGTCCCCAACAGCCGTTATCATTTTCTGAAATCATTTCTACCATGATGGAATCAACCCCCGGATATGGGTAATGTAAAGCATTGCCATACAACGTATCAGTACCGATGTGCCACTCAACGTTGTTATTGTATGGTGCAGGGATACTCATATCAAGATATTCACCAACACACACTGTCGTATCAGTTCCTTCAGGGAATTCGTACATATCCATCGGATACATCGCTACTTCAGTGGAATCTGTAATGGAGCAATGTCCGTTATCAATGATAACAGAAAGGAAACCCGGGTTATTATACAAGTCAATAACCTGGGTTGTTTCACTACTGGTCCAGGTGTAATCAGAACCAGGGTTACCGGCATCCAAAGGTGTATGCGTGTTCGGACATATCCAAGTGGTATCGGCAAGAGGCGTAACAGGTGATTCATAAACCGTTAGACTGAGTGTTGTATCATCCACACAACCATAATCTGTCACAGCCGATGCTGTTACATCAACCAGGCCGGTTGAAGAAGTGTACAAATGTTGTGTTCCTGTACCCGGCGCAGGAATACCCTGGTCCACACCGTCAACATCCCAGGAAACAACCGTGTTATGAAACGTGGTACCTGTATATTCTGCTGTGATTTGCTGATCAACACAGCCATCCGGCGGAAGGGTAAAATCCACATCGGGTTGTGCATGTACGGGTGATGTTGAAATGGCCGTGGCGGTACATCCATGGTTATCTTCCACAAACAGGGAAACATCAAAACTTCCGGATCCATAAGCTGTAAAAGTATGAATACCGGGGCCTAAAGTATCCTGAGCAGGTCCGGGTGAGGTAGCCCAGGTAATGGTATCTATATTCGTTTCAGTACCAGTATATTCAACCTGAAACTCCTGATTCTCACACAAATCGCCCGGCATGGTAAAGCTGGCTACCGGGTTGGCATTTACTTGTGTTGTTTCAGTGGTTGTGGTTTCACAACCAAAACTTGTTATTCCAATGGCTGTAATATTAAGCATACCGGGCGTGGAATAATCAAAATCATGCGTGCCGCCACCGGTTTCTGTCTGACTGATGCCATTCAATTCCCAGGCAATGGATACGCCAATTTCATCTCCGGTGTAGATAACACTCACATCCTCATTGGCACAATACGTAGTGTCATACGTAAAACTCACAACCGGATAATCCTGCACGTTGAAATGGATGGCATCAGAGGTATCCACCATAACACTTGCGCATGCATAAGTTGATATCATTACCAGTTGCAGACTGTCACCATCGTTGAGTGTACTGATTGACAATGTATCACCTGTATCTCCGGTAGGCGTTCCATTCAGCAGCCATGAAAACGTGGGGCTGCTACCAGCAGCATAAGTACTGGATGTCAGATTTACAGTATCACCTGCACAAACATCCGTGCCTGAACCGGAAGAAATGGTAACATCCGGAGTTTGAATTGGTAAAACTTCAAGATGAAACACATCACTCAGAATCTTGTTACAACCAGAGGCAGTATCTGTTGCCAGTATTTCAAAATCGGTACTGGCTAAATAAAGATCTCCGCCGATGCTAAGTGCACCTCCCGTACCCATTCCGGTAACTGACAAGGTATCAGAAGTACCCACTTCTCTGATTATATAATAAATTCCGGGTTCTGAATGTTGAATATCAATATACACATTGCCTGATCCACAAATGGTATCGTTTGCAAGTGAGGCCTGCAAACTATGATCTTCTACGATGTGGGGAATCTCCTGATCGCCAATGGCACGGTGGAAATAATAAAGGTCATCAATGCCGCCCTGGAAATACGCATCAGCCGGTGGGTTGGTAGCGCCCGAGGGAATGTCATGTCCGCCATATAACCAGTAACCGGCAAAGTCGTCGAGGTTTAATACGGTAACATCGTTAAGGTATTCTGTCTGATCGATGATCATTTCTGCGTAGGTATCGGCTTTTATTACCACATGATGCCAGTTTCCATCATTGTAGGCATCAGAAGAAGTGATTTCAACAGGCGAGCCTGAATTGTTCAGGAAAAAATGCAGTTTACCGTCATCGGCCATATACAAGGAGCGATCCAATGTACCGCCCGGCGACCATGAATCATCGGTAAACAAAATCAGTGATCCGCCGTTTCCATCGTTGGATATAAACCACATGGAATGCGTGAATACGGTGGGATTATCAAACTGAGTGAAAACGTAGCTGCTTGTAGCCGTATCAATAAACTGCCGTGCCTGCCAGAAGTTACCATCGTGATCATCCATAGGATACCATGGCCATGAATCAATACCATGGCCGTTACCGGAAGCATCCTGAGCATCATCATCGAGGGGGAAATAATAGATCAAATTATCGTTAGCCACTGAAATGGTTTCCCCCAGATCAGCAGGTTGCTCATTCACATGTACATAAATTTCATTGGATTGCAGATGGCAAGATACATTGATGACATCTGCATGATAATAACCCGTTTCTGTTGCTGTATAAATATCAGCCGTAGCTCCCGGGATAGGTTCTCCGTCTTTGTACCAGAGCACATCCCAGGCATTGCCTTCGGTCAGGTGAATGTCAACGGAATCACCTTCACAGAACAGCGTATTAGAAAAGGTATCAATTGCGGCTGTATCGGGTGCCGGACTATACGCCAAGTTCAGATGATCGGATTCAATGGTGCAGCCATTTTCGGTAATTTCTGCATAATACTCTCCGGTAGTTTCAGCAAAATAGCTCATATTTGTTGCTTCGGGAATGGCTAATCCATCACGATACCACTGATATGAATCGTATCCCCACATCACCTGCATGTTAAGCCCCCCATCGCCATCACAACGTGCGGTATCACCCCAGTATTGTAAGGTATCATCGGGGCAAACAGCAGGAAAGTTAATTTTAAAGCCAAACTCGCCACTAAGGTCGTTTTCACCATCAACAACCAGGAAATACTCCACACCACCGATCATTTGAAATTGAGATTCAGCAAGTGTATCCGTTGTGTTCCAAATGGAAACAGAAGTCAGACAATTGGCATGTTCATTACACACCGGTTGAACCATGAGAGACATTGTGCCAAAATTCTTTTCGGTGAAATACACATCAGCAATACCATCATAAGGTGATGTCAGCGAATACACCATTTCGTTGCCTGTCATGTCCCAACCACAGCCGTATTGGTTGATTACAGAATCACCATTCACAGCCGTGTTGTCATAATACCAGACGCCATCGGAAACTGCTGTTGCTGAGCTACAATCCAGATAGCCCGTGTCCGGGATCTGTACATTTGTGTAGGTAAAATCGTCATCCACGGTTTCGGGCACCACATCTCCGGCATCAGACACAGCAAGCACATAGTAAAAACCGGGAACAGGCAAAACCGGCATGGTATGGGTTGACTCCAGGTTGGCTGTGTTGCCCACATCAAGTGCCGGGATGGTTGCAGAACCAATCAAAAGGTCACCCCCATCCAGGGTATCGTTGTCGGAGAGGTAGTATTCCATATCGCATGAAGCGGCAGCAGAATTACCAATGTTGGTCACATCGGATTTGAGTATAACACCGCTTTGTCCTGTTTCAATCACACCGGGCACAATTTGAGCATATTCAGCAATCAAATCCGCATCGGCCGTAGGGCAAATAAGCTGAAGGTCGCATGTTGCTGTTTGGGCTTCAGCCACATCCAGAACCAGGTAATATGTGCCTAACAGCGAATTGTCATAAATCAAACCGTTGGTGCCATAAGAAAGCACTGAATCTTTGTGTTGGTGTGAGAGCAATACAACGGAAATTTCTTTTGTCGGATTTTCGATATCTATGGTAATTCTACCCGGAAAGCTTGTTGTAAATTCAAAAACACGCTCCTTACCATATGCATCAAGCCAAGAATTACCATAGTTATTCACGTATGATTGTCCGGAAGACATATCAACCGGCGTTGTTGAACCACAGGACAAGCTTGTCATCCCGGAAAAATCAAGTCCTGTAAAATTACCGGCCGGTTCTACGCCAATAATGGCAGAATTTGAATTTGAATAATCATGACCTGCCGGATTGAGGTTGCCCATGGTATAATAGCCGTCAGCGGTACCACCCCATCCCCAGTTGAAATGAAATTCGTTTGAATCGTTGTATCCATCCAGCACAAATGCATGGCCGCCGGATCCGGTACCCTTATAAACCATTACACGACCTGCATCACATTCTTTTCGCATGAGGGCTTCCCAATCAGAAGATTCAAAGCTGTACCTGCTAAGGTACTCCATATTATCCGTATAGTCAAAATGATCCATCAGGGCGTTATCCACACTCCAGGTATATGCTCCGGAACCAGTTGGGCTATAATTCATGCTGACAGAAACACCGCAATGGTACATCAGTTCTTCCACATCGGGATTGCCACTGTTATCGGGCATACTTGCCCAATCGTATGTTGCAGCTGCGTAATCGGCGCATAATTCTCCATAATCGGAATGTGTGTAACACTCACTACCCACTCCACTGGCAGGATGGGCATGGTATTTCATTACCTGAGCCTGGGCTGTGGCAACACATCCTGTGTACACGTGATTACAGGGACCGGATGCATCAACGGGACACATCCCATTGTATCCGCAGCCCTGATTCCAGGTAGTTGACAATAATGGTGCAACACCGCGGGTTTGTCCTGAAGCTCTTTCTCTGACAGTAATTTTTTCCCAGTTTGAAACTGCACGCTCACTAACTTCAATATCATGATCACGGACATAGCTTATCTGTTCCGCCAAATCATCCATCCACTCGATGAAAGCAGGAGGCAAATCTTCTGCATTCTCCGGCAATCCGGATGTGTTTGAATATCCCAGTACCGGTTCAAATGACCGTTCGGCGGATATAATAACAAAATGGTTTTCATCTCTGAATGTATAATACAAAGGGACTTCCCCTGAACTTCGGGTTACAGCATTTTCCATTTGAAAATCCACCGATTCTCCATAATAATAATACAATACATTCTCTGCATAGGTTTCTGCTTCGGTAATGCCAACTGTTTGCGCATTGAGTGCTCCCATGAGTGCTCCCAATGAAAAGACAATCAGCACAATAAAAGTCAATAGATTTTTCATAATAAATGGGTTTGGATATAACTAAATTATTGACGTAAAAACATTGGAAATGGTTGCCATTAAATCATTAGCTAAATCACATTGCTTTCATAAATTATTAACTATCAAGCACTAGTTAAATTGTAACCATTCACAGTATATTTATTTAACATCAATTTCTTAGTTTATACATTTTTATAATTTCTAATTGACCTAATTGACCTAATCAATACCCAAATCCCAATGTGTAAAATGTTAACTTACTTTT
>JAYENB010000334.1:9444-30537 GCA_034721855.1 Bacteroidota bacterium | reverse complement strand
AAAAGTTTTGATGTTTGTTATCCGTCTTCGCCGGACAAGTTTTGTAATTTATTTGGATCTTTGGGTTTTGAACTTTTCTGGTTTATCCAGGTTGGGATTTAGAAATTAGTGCTTCGGATTTATTGATCCGTCTTCGCTCTGCTACGCCGGACAAGTTATGTTAATTAAGAAATGCTATACTAGTATTATCTATCTTCCCGTCATGTTTCGATACCAATTAAATGCTTGTCTTTTGGAATTTATTTGTTGGGCGGCTGTATCTGCCTCCGGTTTCAAGTTGCAACACTGCAGCCTGGTATTTGCATTCTTACAGCCAGGAGCTCCTCCTGTCGCTCTGCCTGTAAGGCAAAATACGCAGCCCGCAGTGTCACAAGCTTTACACCTGCGTCAGGCCGCAAAAGTTCAAACATTTTTGCTACACACTTAGCCTTTGGGATTCACTAAAAATAAAGCGTGGCGTTTTGTTTTTCTTCGTATTTTTGCCGCAATTCATGTTGACATTCGGAAACATAACACTTCACGACGAGCCTGTATTACTTGCTCCCATGGAAGACATCACAGATGCTTCCTTCAGGCATATATGCAAAATGTTTGGTGCCGATATGATGTTCACTGAATTTATATCTTCTGACGGCCTCATCCACAATGGCAGGAAAAGCCTGCAAAAACTCAAGATTGATGACAGCGAACGCCCCATTGGCATACAAATATACGGGCACCTTATTGAACCCATGCTGGCTTCTGTGAAAATCGTTGAAAAAGCCAACCCCGATGTCATTGACCTGAATTTTGGCTGTCCGGTAAAAAAAATTGCTGCCCGTGGTGCCGGATCGGGCATGATGAAAAATCCTGAACTCATGGAAGAGATGACACGCCGGATAGTGCAGTCAACCACATTGCCTGTGACAGCAAAAACACGGCTGGGATACGATGAAGAAAACAAAAATGTGATTGAGATTGCACTACGCCTGCAGGATGCCGGCATAAAAGCACTTACCATTCATGGCAGAACACGATCACAAATGTACAAAGGCAAAGCCAACTGGGACCTCATCCGTGCTGTCAAAGCACAGCCTGACATGAAAATTCCTGTTATTGGCAATGGTGACATCCGTTCCGGAGAAATGGCCAGGGATTACCTTGACAGGTATAAAGTGGACGGCATCATGATCGGCAGGGCAAGCATTGGGAGGCCTTGGATTTTTAAAGAAATTAAGCATTTTCTGGATACAGGAATCCCCCTGCCCACTCCCACCGTTGCTGAAAGGGTAGATATTGCAAAAAAACATTTTACGTTGTCACTAAAACACAAAGCAATGCCGCGTGGTATTTTTGAGATGCGTAAACATTTTTCATTGTATTTTAAGGGCATTCCAAACTTCAAACCCATGCGCATGAAGCTCGTTACCAGCACAGATCCGCAGGAAATATATCACCTGCTTGAAACCATCAAAAACACCTACGGCGATTTCCGCCCTGAAAATCTGTACACCTACGAGAAATAAATCCCTCACGCTATCGGTAAAAAGGACAAATTCCTAGCAATTCGTTCTTTAATTAATATAACTTGTCCGGCGAAGACGGGACCGTGTCCGGCGTAGCAGAGCGAAGACGAATCAATAAACGTTTAAATAAATTCTAATATCTAAATACTAAACAAATTTAAATAATGAAAAATCAAACCTGTACCGACGAATGACGGTAATTCAAAACAAATAGAACTTATGAAAATTTTTAGATTAATAATAACTAAATCAGAGTAGGTTGGAGCGAGTAGCATAGTTTTGGACATTAATAATTGAGCATAGTCTAAAAAGGCATTGCTTTGCCACTAAGACATGAAGACACAAAGTATCACAAAGATTAAAGCATTGTAATTCTGTCCTTTGTGGATCTTGGTGTCTTAGTGACTTTGTGGCATTTTTCATTTTTTTGACTTTTTAGACCGTGCTCATAATTTGTGTTACCGTCATTCGTCGGTACAGGTTTGATATTGTTTAGGATTTAAAAATTAGAATTTAGGATTTCCAGTTTACCTCGTTGGTTATTCAACCTACGGGGTTAATCTGGTTTTGGATTTAGAAATTAGTACTTCGGATTTATTGATCCATCTTCGCCGGACAAGTTATGTTAATTAAGAAATGCTATACTAGTGTCATGTCAAGCCTAATATGACACTATTATAAGAAGTGATTTCTTAATCCTTCAAAATATCAGTATCGTCAAGCAAGGAAATTTCAAACCCACGTTGAGATAAAAAACGCAACAATTTTTGTTTCAGCGTAAATGAATCTGTGGTTTTGCTTTCTAAACTTTTCAGTTTTTGCCCGGCCACATCACAGAATATCTGCAGGTATTTGTCTTCTTCAATGTCATTAAGGCCTTTTTCAATCAAATCTTCAGGAATGTTTTTCTGCCTCAGATGATAGCGTATTTTTATGCGTCCCCATTTATTCAAATAACATTTGTCCCGGGCAAAGCTGCTGGCAAATCTGGTTTCATCAATAAATTTATCTTCTTCCAGACTTTTCAGTATGCTGTCATGCCAATGTTCCGGCACTTGCCATTTATACAACTTTTGTTGCACATCATACACAGATTTTTCACCACGCAGGCAATATTGTCGTGCTTTTTCCAGTAATGTGTTAAAATCTGAAGGCATACTTACTGTTTATTGGATTTCTAAATTTACAAGATAACCATTGTGTTTACGCACATTAAATGCTGTCCCATTTTCAAAAATCAGGTATTGCCCGCGAATGGCAATGAGTTTTCCTGTAAACTCATCTTTTTTATCCAGGTTTATTTGCTGAATGTTATCAAAATCATACTGCCCAGGATAAATAAAATGTTCAATCCTGTTATCAAGGCTTACAAAATCTTTCAGTTCATCAGGCAACCGTTCACTCATCTCCAGCTTTTTGGATTTTAGGTCAATATCAGGGGCGGCAGACAACAACATTTGTTGCCATTTGGTTTTGTCGGACACGTATTGTTTTAAATACACTTCAATGTCGCCGGCCAGCTTACGATAGGGCGTTTTTGCCAAACGTATGACCTGCGAAGCACCCTGGTCTATCCACCTCGTTGGAACTTGTTTGGCACGGGTTACACCTACTTTTAAATTGCTGGTCAGCGCGAGGTACACATAATGGTCAACCAGCATGTTTTTCCTGGCCCAATCCATATCACGGGATATACCCTCGTGTGAACGGTCTTTTTCAGGATGTAAAATGCCAACATCTGCCTGCGGAAGCGTTTTAAAACATGAGAAACAATATCCCTGGTGAAATGACTTGTTGGTTTCGGCACCACAGGAAATGCAATTGATTTTATGTTTGTATTGAATGCTTAAAGTATGGTCTAATAAATCATTGACAGCAACTTTTTGACCTTCCATCTGAAGAAAATATGACACAGGTTGCGTGGCTTCTGTACTCATTTTCAAGAGGTTGTCCTGGTATGTTTTCATAAAGATGTCATTTCAACACATTTCTGTTTATCACAACAAAATTAACATCTGCAGGGTAATTAGCAAATCGAAACTAAAACATATAAATAAATGGATATCAACAAAAATATCTGCTCACCGCAAATCGGAGAAAGAACAGCGGAATCAACAAGAGGTTGCAACCTCTTGTTTGATATCTGGTGTCCCATACTTTCTTTTTTTTTGCATCTTTTTAACGGACTATCAGGATTACACGAAAGCATGAGTGCACGATAGCATGATAGCACGAGATGTATAGTGATACCCCTTTAGTTCTTTATGTGTTTTTATTTCTTCCATTTCGTTCTGTCGTGCTATCTCGTAATCGTTCTATCGTGCTATCACTCTATCTCACAACCTATCCGTCTCTCTATCACACCAGCACTCCATCTCCTTATTGTTTCATCGCCCCTTCGTGCTTTCGTGCTCTCACCCTCCCGCGTGAGGGATAGAAGCGGTACCCTGCAATTCGCCGTTAGGCGAATGAAGCGTACAAGCGGATAGCCCGACCCCGTAGGAACGGAGGGGGCACGCCCTAATAATCATAATAACTATCTCGATCACTCAATTTCTCCATCACTCCATCACACAATTACTGCTCGCCAACTCGCCCCATCGCCAACTCGCCCCATCGCCAATTCACCAGCTCGCCCTATCGTGCTTTCATTGTGAACAAAAGTTCATTATATTTGTAATTCAAGCAAAACATCAATAACTGGAAGGTATGAAAATCACAAAAGACATTTACATTGAAGAATTGGTTGATAATGTTCCGGATTCAATATCGTATTTGGCAGACCATGGGATCCGTTGTTTGCGTTGTGGAGAACCGATTTGGGGAACCCTCGAAGAAGCGGCCCGGGAAAAGGAATTTGACGAGGATAAAATACAGGGGTTTGTGGAAGACCTGCAGGTCTTGGCAAATAAGCAATAAGGGTTTTTAAAATTCCGCAGCCTGTTTGATGAATCGGAAAAATTATTGATAACAAACAATACCGGCCACTTCAGGAAAATTAAGAGAATAAGCTTAGATTCCGGATCAATGCCTTTGATTCTTGATTTAATACGCTCAATAATATTTGTTCTTTGTAATGGCATGTCAATTAATAATTCAAAAACAATTCCATTACAATAAATTAAAACGCATATTCCAGCCTGAATTTTACCGCCAGGTTTTCTTTGACCACATTTGCACTGCCGGGACCGTAATGGTAATAAACGCCCGCTCCATACTTAAAGAAAGACTGACGCAACAACGCATTGAATTGCAATCCCGATTCAATGTATCCGTCTGAAGGAACAGATGCCGGTTTATATCCTGTGTTATAGGGATAGGGCAACGGTAGATGCCCATCATATTCCCCGATGCATGCCCTGGTAACAAAGGCAAATTCAGGTTTCCACTTTTTTATGCTGAACAAAAGGCTGCCAATATCGTATTTGAAATAAGCTGCGGCAAAATGGTTTGCCATAAAATCATGAGGCCGCATGGTAGCAAAACTTTTATCAGCATCCAGCCAGACCCCGGTGCCGGGCATATAAAAATTTTGAAGGTAATTATCACCATCGCCCAGCACATAGCCACCATCTATGGTAAAATGAAAATCTCCGGCCCAGCGCGTTTTAAACGTCTGGTTTATGCGCGCATCCAGACGCCAGTAATACGGTCCTGAGGCAGATTTGTAGGGCAGGCCTTTGCGAATGTTGACATACATCTCCGGGTATTTGCTCCCCAGCCCGATGACATTGCCTTCAGGGGTGCGGAGAATGTTCTCTTTTATTACCCAGTGCAACTCGAGCCCTACCTGCCATTCCCTGATGTCCTGCATGAAATCATTGTGAAAAAACCGGTAATTGTTCGTTACATCAATCTGATTGTTGTCAAGGTAGGCATTGGCATAGAAACCCCTGAATGGCTGTGCCTTAAGCGAAGTACGCCAGGTTTCATAATAATCCATTTCTTTGAGAAACAAAGTTCGGAAACTCTCGGTGCTGAACAATCGTTTTTCATAGGAAATCTGGTTGGAAGCCCTTACATCATAGATATACTCAACATCAACAATGAGTTGATTGTTTTTCAGGGGATATAAAGCCACACCACCACCGTATTTTAATGTGTTGTCACGAAAACCATACGCACCAAAACCATGCAACCTGAAATATTTACTCAGCCGTCTGTTTGTTTCCAAGCCAAGCCCCAGCCTGTAGCCTTCAAATTTGTTGTACCACATCAAATCATTCAGCCGAATGTTGAATATTTTCCAGGGGATAGCTCCGGTGGCAATGATTTCTATGCTTTCCACCATGTGGTCAAAATCGTGTTCTTCACCAATTGAATCAATCAAGCGGTAGGTTTCTTTTTCTTTGGAGTTCAGTGGAGATTGCCTGTACTCATTCCACCAGGATGTGTCCCGCTCAGCAGCTTCTTTTTCGTATTCAATCTTGGTGCCTCCCCGGATTTTTTCATCAACAGGTGTGTTAATTTCAATATCACGGATGTAGGTTTTTCCCACCCCAATCATGGGTACAGTATTGCTACTTGTTGTGTCGTTACCTATGGTTACACTGTTGGAATTGGCCTGGGCAAAATTGAAAATAAAATCCGTGTTGAGCTGCACGGGAAACCAGTATTCGTCGTTTATTTTCTCATATTTCTGCTGTATCTTTATGTTAAACATCCCGCTGGTTTCCATGGGTTCTGCCATGACATTCTCTATAGCCCAGCCGTCTGAAGTAATAGTAATAAACCCCTTTAATCCTTTGAAATTGGTGTTGCGATGAGGACGAAAAGAAATCACGAAGCTGGTATCCCCGGATTCATGGAAAAGGCTGTCCTGAAGCAGGAAAAAATATTTATTTGTGCAGTTATCGCATAAAGGGGATATAAATTCCTGGCCCCCCACTTCAATACTTTGCCGGTAAAACGAAAAGGATTGAAATTCGGAGGCTATGTACGTAAAAAAGGGGTTTTTCAATCCGGACATGCGGCTGGCAAGCACTTTTTCGGAAGATTTATCCGGATGTTCAAACATTTTTTCTGTCACTGATTCCATCATAAATAAGTGTTTCTCATTTAAAAATTTAATGGTCTTTGCCATTTGGGATGTATCAGATAATTCTGTTGTGGTATCTGTTTCTGCAAGTTGGCGCAGGCTGTCAACCTCCATCGTAATGTAAAATTTGCTGTAGGAGGTATATGTATATGAATCCAGGTTCCGGGGAGCATGTTTGTCGCGCATCTCAATAGCTCTTTTAATGATACGATGGGCAGGATTAATGCCTGGCAATACCGTTACTTCATTGAGCGTATATGCTTTTGGTTCAAGGGATATTTCAACATAGTTTTTATTTTCAGGCACATCCACAATTTTTTCTTTATACCCTATAAAACTGCATTTCAGAAATTCCGGATGGTGGGTAAGAGGGATGCTAAAGTACCCATCAAGGTCAG
This sequence comes from Bacteroidota bacterium, assembly GCA_034721855.1. Classification (GTDB taxonomy): domain Bacteria; phylum Bacteroidota; class Bacteroidia; order Bacteroidales; family ML635J-15; genus JAQIBY01. The sequence continues at coordinate 23,596 of JAYENB010000334.1, read as the reverse complement.
TTGTGGTTCCTTGCCTGGCATCATTATATACCACATTCACAAAAGTCAATGGCTTTCCGGTTTTTGCATCTGTAATGCGTCCCCGCAATGTTTCCTGACTCATAGTAAACACGGGAATCAACAAAAATAACCATAATATAATGGTATGTTTATTTGAATTTTCCACTTTTTAGCATGTTTATTTCATTCGGTTTTAGCTCTCTGTATTTCCCGCGGGGTAGATTCTTTTTGGTAAGGCCTGCAAAATACACCCTGTCAAGTTTTTTTACTTTATATCCCAGGTATTCAAAAATCCGGCGTACGATGCGGTTTTTTCCCGAATGGATTTCAATGCCAACCTCTGTTTTATTGTCATGCACATAAGCTAATTTATCCGCTTTGATAAAACCGTCTTCAAGCTCAATTCCTTTGTTGATGATGCCCATATCCTTTGGGTCAACAGGCTTATCAAGACCAACATGATATATCTTCTTTTTGTTGTATTTAGGATGCAACAGGCGTTGTGTCAGGTCTCCATCATTGGTCAAAAGCAATAGGCCTGTGGTATTTCTGTCTAATCTGCCCACAGGATATACCCGTTCGCTGACAGCATGCTTAATAATATCGTGTACGGTATGCCTGCTGCCGGGGTCATCCATGGTAGTAACCACATCTTTGGGTTTGTTGAGTAAAATATATTTGTTTTTTTGACCTTGAACCACCTGGCCTTTAAACTCCACTTTTGCATGTTGAGGAATCTTTTCGCCCAGGTTTGTTACTACATTGCCGTTTACTTTTACATGACCTTCGGTTATGTGCTTATCTGCCTCACGACGTGAACATATACCTGCATTGGATAAATATTTATTCAGTCGAACACTTGACTGCTCCTTTGAATTAAATCCTTGTTTTTTCATACTGTACAAATTTTGTGCAAATTTTGTGCAAATTTTGTGCAAACGAGGGCAGAGCTCAAGCTTGCTTGTGCTATGCCGAGTGTAGCCAAAATTATGAAAACGAGGGCAGAGCTCAAGCTTGCTTGTGCTATGCCGAGTGTAGCCAAAATTATGAAAACGAGGGCAGAGCTCAAGCTTGCTTGTACTATGCCGAGTGCGCCGTATTGAGCCCAGTCGAAATACAGCCAAAATTATGCAAATCTAAATAAAATCATTAACATTAAACGGTCATCATTCAAACTTAATACGTTTAGCTCTATTTAATAAAGTTGGTGTTGAAAAAATTTGTTATTCTCAAATATATGAAAAAGAATTCATTACATTTTGGGTCAAATTCTGAACATTCCAGCTATTTTTGTTTTAATAGAGGCAAAAATCCTATGTGAAATTCTATGTGTTCTATGTTCTATGTGGTTCAAATTAGGTTAGCAATCTGCCCTGACTACTGAACCACATAGAAAACATAGGACATAGAAGGCACATAGATTATAAATTTATCCGTCTTCGCTCCTTCTTCACTGTCCGTCTTCGCCGGACAGGTTTTGAAATTTAAAGCACAAAAAAAATATCAATAACTTTGATTAAAATATTTTTCAAGATAACAAAATATTTGAAACAACAATGTCGTTTAATAGAGCCATACGTTTTAATATGAATGCATTATAAAAATTAAAAAAAATTGTAACTTTTCGCCATTTAATTCGTCACACAAATGATTTATGACAACAAAGGAGTATAACGATAGTGTGGAAGAGTACGCTGACAACGTTTTTAGGTTTATTCTGAGCAACCTGAAGGATGAAGATTTGTCACGTGATATAGTACAGGACACCTATGAACGATTGTGGATGAATCATGAAAAAGTTGATGCAAAAAAAGTTCGCTCCTATTTGTTTACAACAGCACATAACCGCATGATTGATATGATACGGAAAGCAAAACATACACAACAAACGGATGAAACACCGGATATGACATCCCCTTATCACGATGATCAGTACAGTGATGTGAGTGAAGTACTGGAAGCGGCACTAAATGAACTCAATGAAACACAACGTTCGGTTTTGTTGCTAAGGGATTACGAATCTTATTCATACAAAGCAATTGCAGAAATCACGGGGTTGACAGAATCCCAGGTGAAAGTCTATATTTACAGGGCAAGATCAGCAATGAAAGAAAAAATCGGTAGCATAGAAGCCATTATATAATGTAACCATTCACAGCGAGAAATAATAATAAATGGTCAATAACTGATTGATAACTATAAAGAGAACATGTCAAACATAAACAAATATAACTACGAAGCATACCTGCTGGATTTCATGGAGGGAACCCTGGGTGCGGAAGACGCAAAAGCACTTGAGTCCTTTTTAACTGATAATCCACAATTGGATGCTGATATTTTTGACACATCCGGGGTAAAACTAACCCCAAACGAATTAGTGAGTTTTGATAACAAAAACACATTGAAACGTGATGAAGAAATGCCGGAATTCAATCAACGGGAAAAACTGCTCATCGGCCTGGCTGAAAATGATTTGAATGAAGATGAAAAACATCATGCTGAGAAACTGCTTTCTTCAGATCCATCGGTCATTGATGATTATGAATTATACCGGAAATCAAAACTTACCCCGGACAAAAACATCACTTACCCTTATAAATCAGCCCTAAAAAAGAAAGCCACGCTGATTTCTATGAAACAACTGCAATATGTTGCCGCTGCTGCTGTAATAACAGGACTGCTGGTTGTTGGCATGCTCCGGTTAAACATTCAAAACACCAATTATTCACTCAACTCAAACCATATTGCACAGGACAACATGATTTTGTTTGATGCAGATAAAACCACTCAACCCGAAACCAATATCTCACAGTTTAATGCTAATGCATCCATGCAGACAGCTCAAGTTGCACACTATAATTTACCCGTTGCCGTTAGAAACACAAATGCAGCACAAAATTCTGAACAGAGAATATCTGACCTCAAAACAGAATATTTGCCCCGGCTGACTGCGGCAGTAATTCCTACAAAAGAAGACAACTATCCCACTACACCAATGCAGGAGCGTGACATACCTGAATTGTCACCGGCATTCCCGGCAGGCGATGTTACCTATGTTGACAATCAAACCAACAACAAGACGCGTTTAACTATACCGGACCGCGGACAAATACAGGCGCAATTTGATAAGATCAAACCGATCGAAAAGCTGCGGGAAGCCAAAAATGAACTGATTGCCGGAAACGTAAGGTCATTGTTTAAATAACACCCAATAAACAGTGTCAATAAAGATTATCCAACCAGCAATCACCGATCACCGATTACCGTGAATTTATCCGGCGGTAAGTTTATCCGGCGAAGACGGGCAGTGGAGACGGACCGATTACCGCTTACCGATTACCGCTTACCGATCTAATTATAAACATACAAATAACTTCCCTGCAGGTCAGTATAATACCTTTTCAGTGGCAACTCAGCAGGCCCTTTTAACACCGAACCGTCAAACAAAGAAAACTGAGAGCCACATTCAGGGCATGTTGCTGTGCTATTGTCTTCAATTTCCACCACTGCACCGTCTGCTTCAGGGTGATATGGGCAGGTCCTTTCAAAAGCCACGTATTCATCAATATAATTACAGTGCACTATAACGCCTCTGTAACCTGCAACATTCATGTATTCGGCGTTACCGGGAATTTTCAGGCTGTTATATTGTACAGAATTCAGGTCAATATAATAGTTAAATACCACTTCGGGAATGTAATCGTCATCCTGACATGCTGAAAAATAAAACACCAATGGTATTGTCAGTAAGAAAATTTTTACTATTTTTGTTTTTAAAATATGCATATTTGTCCAACAACAACATTTATTTTGTTGGATACAAATTTATGAAAAAGTTTTTGATAATAGGCCTTTTTATCACGTTGGTGTTTCCGTCCATCTCGCCAGATTTATATTGTGTCAATGCACAAAACAGGTATTCCATTGATCAAAAAATAAAAAAACGCAAGCATCGGAAAACCCGCCAGGAGCGTTTAGAAGACAGAGCTGTAAGGAAAGCTGAGAGAAAACAGGAAAAACTGGCAAAACAACGTGAACGTCAGCATAAACGGGATTTAAAAAAATACAAAAAAAAGGTCTCCGGTGGAGGCCAGGAGATGGTAAATGGGAAAAAGGTTTACAGGCGTATGAAAAAATCTGAACGTGAAGCCCGGAGAAATTCAAGCCGGAAAAAACCTTTTTGGAAAACATTATTCAATAAAAATAAAAAACCTTAACATGGAAACAGGAGACATACTTAATTTATTGTTGATTATCGCATTTGCTGTGGGGGCTCCCTTGTTGAGTGTGCTTGAAAAGAAAAAACGAAAATCAAAAACAACCTTCCAACCTGCTGATGGTGGGCAGGGCTTTTTCAACGCTGATGAATCAGAAAATGATTGGGATACTGACACGCATGATCAACCTGCATCTAAAAATAAGCATGCACACGCTTATTCTGAAGAAGAGATGTTAAACAAAAGAAATGACATAAAGAAAGCTTTTAATCAAATAAACGATCAAAATCTGACGAAAAACAAAGCATCCGTTCAAAAAGGCAAAAATAACGATGTTAATCCCAGGAGAATCAAACAAGCTTTAAATCAAGATATTAGTGATGATTTGCGGTCACAACCAAAATCTGAGGCTGCAAAAATTGTCAACAGCTTTGATATTAAAAAAGCTGTAATTTTCTCAGAAATTTTAAACACAAAATATTTTTAAGGGATTTTTATTTGATTTTATTTTGCTCGTTTGATTTTGGACATTATATTTACGCTTTCTTAAATTAAGAAATTAATTGGGTTAAGTTTAATAGTAAAATTAAATAAAGAACACTAAAGATAGAACTATGCTACGGAGATTAATTATTGGTTTAACAGCACTTGTAATCAGTACAGGTGCTTTCGCTCAATCCGGAACACTAAAAGGGAAAGTCCTTGATGGAGAAACCGGAGAACCGATACCCTTTGCCAATGTGAGTATCGAAGAAAACGGAAACACAGTAACCGGAGGGATGACGGATTTTGACGGTCAATACCAGATAAAACCCATCCCAGCAGGCAAATATACCGTAAAAGCTTCATACGTCGGATATGCCCCTTTGCAATATAATAATGTGGAAATTCAGGCTGGGAATATCATCTTTCAGAATTTTAAACTTAAAGCATCCGCTGAAATATTGGAAGAAGTAGAGATCAAAGAATATAAAGTACCGCTGATTAAGAAAGATCAGACCCAATCAGGTGGAACAGTTACTTCAGACGATATCGCTAAAATGCCTGGACGTTCGGCTGACGCAGTTGCCACAACAGTTGGTGGTGTGTATTCTGAAGATGGTGAAGTGGGCAGTATCCGTGGCGCACGTTCTGAAGCTACTGTTTATTATGTCGATGGTGTGAAAGTACGAGGCACAAATGCTGTACCTAAATCTGCCATTGAACAAATATCGGTGGTAACTGGTGGTGTAGCTGCCAAATATGGCGATGCTACCGGTGGTATCATTAGTGTTACTACAAAAGGACCAACAAGTAAATTCTTTGGCGGCGCTGAGGTAGTAACATCTCAATTTCTTGACCCGTATGGTTATAACCTGGGTGGATTAATGATATCAGGACCAATTTACCGCACAAAAGAAGCCGGAACTGACAGACAACGTACAGTAGCAGGATTCCTTATCTCAAGTGAACTTGAATACATAAAAGACGAATACCCATCCGCCATCGGGACATGGGTGGCTAAAGATGACATCAGGGATCAAATAGCCAACGATCCACTTCGTGTCATTCCAACAGAAGCAGGGCTTCCCATTATTTATGAAAACGGTGAATTTTTGAGAGAAGATGCCTTTAAAAATGTGGATACACGCCCCAACGCTGAAAGAATGAAATTAAACCTCGCAGGAAAACTGGATTTTCAACCCATCAAAAATCTGAATCTGACTTTTGGTGGTACCATGGACTACAGAAATCAACGCCTTTATAGCTATGCCAATTCGTTGTTTAATTCAGAAAACAATGGGCAGCAAATTTACAATAATTGGCGGTTATATGGAAGGTTAACTCAAAAATTCCAGACACCACCTCCTGAAGAAGGAGAAGAACCAGAACAACGCCTGATTAATAACGCATATTATTCCATTCAGGTTGATTATTCAAAAACCAGTAGTATTAGGCAAGACATGAATCATAAAGATAATTTCTTTGATTACGGCTACATTGGAAAATATGAAATAATTCCCGAAAAATTTTATCAATGGGGTACAGATACCGCCAGTAATCTCGAAGGATGGATTCATGAAACTTACTTTTACAGAATTGATTCTTTTACACCAGGAACCAAGAATTCCGAACTTTCAACCTATTCTGAACAGTTTTTTGACATTGTAGGAGATCAATATTACATTGACAGGAATACAGTTATTCAAAACGGTGGTTTGTTAAATGGATCAGGTCCCGCAAGTATTGCAGGCCTTTACACAGCGCCTGGTGTGCCTTACACTTCTTATACGAAATCTGATGCCAACCAAATGCGCGTTGCTGCTAATGGTGTGGCAGATATAAAAGACCATGAGATCACACTCGGATTCGAATTTGAACAACGTAAAGATAATTATTACGGACTGGCTCCTTTTGGTCTTTGGGGACTTGCCGAAGACCTGATGAACAAACACATCATGGAACGTGACCTTTCCAATCCAAATCCTGTGTATGACGCCAATGGGGTTTTCCAGGACACCATCAATTACCCCAGGCTCTTTAACGCATCTCAACAGGCCCTTTTTGACATAAAATTCCGTGAATACCTTGGCAAACCTGTTGATGGCCTTGAGTGGATAGATGTAGACTCTTATGATCCTGATGCATTTGATGTTTCTTATTTTTCAGCAAGTGAATTGCTTAACCAGGGAAACGCTTATGTTACTTATTACGGGTATGATCATACCGGTAAAAAACTGGATTACGATCCCAGTTTTGAAGATTTCTTTACAGAAACAGATGAATACGGAAACCTTACACGTCCGATAGCGGCTTTCCAACCAAACTACATAGCTGGATACATCCAGGACAAATTTTCGTTTAAAGACCTTATTTTTAACGTCGGAGTCAGGGTAGATCGCTATGATGCTAACCAGCGTGTACTGAGAGACCCCTATATTTTTAGCGATGCGTATCGTGTTGGAGAATCTGATCCGGCCGGCTTGCTCTCAGAATCTGAAGTTCCGGGAAACATTAATGATGGGGCTGTAGTGTATGTGAATGACGCTGGAAATCCATCACGCATCACCGGTTTCCGTGACGGTGATACCTGGTACACTAACGAGGGTACTGAAACTGAAAACCCGGAAGCAGTAGCAGGAGCTACAGGTATTACACCTTATTTGCTTGAAAATGATGAATTGAACCAAAATGCATTTGTGGATTATGAACCACAGATCACAGTTATGCCACGTGTAGCTTTCTCATTCCCCATCTCTGACGAAGCGCTTTTCTTTGCACATTATGATATTTTATCAAAACGGCCATCATACAATGCCAGGTTGAATCCAATTCAATACTTATACATCAGACAAATAAACAATGAACCGATAAGTAATCCCAATCAAACCACGGAGAAAACCATAGATTACGAAGTTGGTTATCAACAAAAACTTGGGAACACCTCCTCATTGAAACTGTCTGCTTATTACAGGGAAATGCGTGATATGCAGCAGGCAATCGCTGTCAATGGAGCTTACCCTGTAGATTATTACACGTATGGAAATATTGACTTTGGAACGGTGAAAGGGTTTACCGCTGCTTATGATTTGAGAAGAACAGGTAACGTGTCACTGAGAGCGTCTTATACATTACAGTTTGCCAATGGTACAGGGTCATCTTATGAATCTGGCCTCGACATCATAAAATCAGATCAGCCCAACCTGAGGACAACCATCCCGTTGAATTTTGACCAGCGACACAATTTTGCCGTTACCCTTGATTATCGTTTTGGTGGAAAAGCCAATGGCACACCTTACAAAGGGCCAAAATGGTTTAATACCAATTTCCTGGCTAACACGGGTGTAAACTTTGTGGTAAATGCTGGTTCCGGTAGCCCCTATTCTCAGCTCAACAGGCCCAGGGATGGAAAACTTGTAGGTTCACTAAATGGTTCACGTAAACCATGGCGTACAACAATTAACATGCGCCTTGACAGGGATGTGCGTTTGACACTTAAAGACAAAGATTCAGAATCCGGGGCAAAAGCAAAATACGCTTATTTGAATGTTTACCTGGAAATTTCCAATTTACTTGATACCAAAAACGTACTGAATGTTTACGGTTATACGGGCAATCCTGATGATGATGGATTTTTAACCTATTCAGCTTATCAGGATGCCATTGCCACACAAACGGACGAAGAGGCATACCGTAACTATTACGCAATGTACATTAACAGCCCTTATAATTACAGTACACCAAGAACCATTCGCCTCGGTGTACAATTTAATTTTTAATTAATTTGTAAAACATTATAAAGCGATCATAAAAATGAAAAGCCTTAAATTAATAATCGGAATCAGTGTTTTAAGTTTGTTAACAATGCAGACATTGGCTGATGTCAATCCTGCTGACAAGCCGAGATCAGAAGAAAAAGCTGCCAGAGCAGCAGGCTGCGAACCCGGAAAAGCTTCAACTGAATTGTATGTAAACAATGTACGTACCCTCATACACACCGGTGGTGATATGTGGTGGGATTTGCAAGGTGCTCCCAGGTATGAAGTTCCGGCCACAGAATCAGGAAACGGACCAAATGCCCTCTTCTGTGGTGGCATGTGGATGGGGGGCCTGGATGCAAACGGGCAATTGAAACTCGCTGCTGTGCGTTATCGTCAGGTCGGTATTGATTTCTGGACAGGCCCGCTGATTGCCTCTGGTCCTGAAATTTCCAGTGTTTCTTTTGAGGTTTGTCAGGAATATGACAATCATTATCCCATGGGAAAATACATGGTGGATGAATTCAGAGCCTGGTTTGATTGCCAGCAGGATCCTGAATGCAATACCGCTGAAGAGTATCCTACCTATACTATACCGGAAGAAATCCTTAACTGGCCTGCTCACGGGCCTGCCGGTGGTTATGCATATTACCTTGCCCCTTTCTGGGATTACAATGGCGATGGATATTACAATCCCTACGATGGTGATTTTCCCTATTATGAATATCCGGATGAAGGCATAACTGATGATCCCAATTGTGTCAGACCACGTGACAGGGAAGCTAAAATTTATGGTGATTCTACCCTTTGGTGGGTATATAATGACAAAGGCAATATACATACTGAGACCGGAGGCGATGCCATTGGTATGGAAATCAGGGCACAGGCTTTTGCCTTCTCAACCAATGATGAACTGAATGACATGACATTTTATAATTACAACCTCATAAACAGATCAACATATACTTTGTATGAAACTTATTTTGGTGTATGGACTGATGCTGATCTTGGTGGCCCAAAGGATGATTATGTCGGATGTGATGTTAAAAGAGGATTGGGGTATTTGTACAATGGTGACAATGTGGATGAAGATGATGGCTCCAGCCCCGGATATGGTGAACAACCACCTGCAGTTGGCATTGACTTTTTTGAAGGCCCTTACCAGGATCCCGATGGAAAAGACAATTCCACAAGCTATGATACGGTGAATGGCCTGCCTGTATTGGATTGTAATAAAGGCGATATTCTCAATGGAAACATCAATGGCCTTAACTTTGAGGATGGTACCATAGATAATGAGCGCTGGGGTATGCGTCGCTTTTTGTATTTTAACAATACCGGTGGTGGTGATAACCCTGCTACAACAGATCCGCAGGATGCCATCGACTATTACAATTATATGACCGGCTATTGGAAAGACGGTTCACCATTGTTGTATGGAGGAACAGGTCATCAGTCTTCATCTGGGGCAACAACTACGCCAACAGATTTTATGTTCCCGGGAAATCCCACTACAGACGTTTGCGGATGGGGACAGGATGGTGAAGTAATGCCTGACTGGTCTGAAGAAACCGAAGACAATACACCTTACGATAGAAGGTTCGTACAATCTGCCGGGCCTTTTACCCTACAACCCGGTGCTGTTAACGATATCACTGTAGGTGCAGTTTATGCAAGGGCAAGCTCCGGTGGCCCATGGGCTTCCGTTGAAGCTGTCAGAAAAGCCGATGATAAAGCACAAACCTTATTTGAGAATTGTTTCCGCGTACTCAACGGACCGGATGCACCGGAATTGAATATTGTTGAGCTGGATAAAAAACTGATTTTCCACATCTATAATAAGGAAAATTCAAACAACTATTTAGAAGCATACGAAGAAAAAGACAATTCCATCATTTGTGGTGGTGATCTTGATCCTTGTGATGAATACTACAGGTTCCAGGGATACCAGGTATTTCAGTTGAAAAATGAATCAGCTGGTGTTACTGACCGCCATAACCAGGATCTTGTCCGTGAAATTTACCAGTGCGATATTAAAGACGATGTTTCTCAACTTGTCAATTTTAACTGGTCAGATGAACTGGGCGCCAATGAACCAGTGGAAATGGTCAATGGCATAAATACAGGTATTGAACACAGTTTTGTAATCACTGAAGACCGTTTTGCCAGTGGAGACAAAAGGTTGATAAATCATAAAACCTATTATTTCACTGCCATTGCTTATGGCTATAACAAAACTGAAGCTTATGACCAGCAAATACAGGAAACCTTTAACGGACAGAAAAAACCATACCTCGCAGGGCGCAATAACATTGAAAAATATTCCGCTATGCCTCACATGACAGAACCTGCTGATGAAGGAACTGAATTACAGGCAGAATATGGTTATGGTCCTGAAATTACCCAGATTGAAGGATATGGAAACGGAAACAATGTAATGGATCTTAAAGATGAATCCATTGAAACCATAATGAGTGGTTATCCCTGGAAAGATTTTACCCCAACCTATGAAAATGGAAAAGGACCTATCAATGTTAAAGTAATAGATCCTTTAAACATTCCCGATGGTTCATATACGTTGAAATTTCATAACGCAACCGCTAATTATTACGGTTTACAAGAAGACGGTGCTGACTGGATTTTAATCAACAATGCAAATAATGATACCATTCATTCCGATTATCCCATTAACAAAACAAAAAATGATCAACTTTTACTTGATTTAGGTTTAAGTATTTCCATTTACCAGGTTTATCCTGCTGCTTATAAAAATCAAAATGATTACCGGAATGGTTTCCTTGAGGCAAGCATAGAATTTTCAGATCCTACCAGGCCATGGTTGTCATTTATCCCCGATGGTGACAATTTGGACCCCTATAACTGGATCAGGGTAGGCACATATTCTGATGGAGCCTTGGAAAACCCAAATAGAAATTATGATGATTACGCCGGAATGGATCCGGATGAATACTACGAAAAAATTCTCGGTGGTACCTGGGGACCGATTTACCTTACTTCCACATTCAAGTACGGGCCTAATTATGACAGATCACAGATGAACATTGACAAATACAGCCTGTTATCCAGTGTTGATGTTGTAATTACCGACGATAAATCCAAATGGACCAGATGTGTGGTACTTGAAATGTGTGAGAACGAATGGACTACGGATGCTAACGGTTACCAAACACAAGTAAACCCGTTGGTAAATTACCTTTCAGACGGCAATGCGCTCCGTTTTGACCTGAGACAATCACCATCCGTTGATAAAAGCGGTGACCCCATTCCAGGGGATACCACACATGGTCTGGGTTGGTTCCCCGGATATGCCATTGATGTGAGAACCGGCGAGCGCCTCAATATGGCCTTCGGTGAAGATTCATGGCTTAAAGGTGAGAATGGTGATGATATGGTATGGAACCCCTCAGAAGGCATTTATAATCTTAACGGCCCTCTCTTTGGCGGCAAACATTACATCTACGTTTTTGGTCATACCAATTACGTGCAAAATCCCGAAATTTCAACCCCTGCTTATGATTCGTGCAAGTGGATACACGACATGTTGATGCGTTACGAAGAAGAACAAAGCATTATGTATAAGCGTTGGGGACTTAGCGGCGCGATGTGGACATCTTTACCTTACCTCAACTACGGGTATGAATTGCTCGAAACGGATGTGAAAATACGTATCCGGGTTGCTACTCCCTATTTCCAAAGATTTGGAGAAATAGCTCTTGAGGATCCTGTAAATGATAATTTTGGGATGTACACGTTCAACACCACCGATATCCAAACCTTAACAAAAGATCTGGACATTGCAGAATCTGCCCTCGATCTGATCAGGGTAGTTCCAAATCCATATTACGGAACCTCGTATTATGAAACATCTCAGCTTGACAACCGCGTCCGGATAACCAACCTGCCACAAAAATGTACCATCAGTATTTATAATGTGAGTGGAAGGCTGATACGTAGGTTCACTAAAGCAAATGATGCGTCCTATATTGACTGGGATTTGAAAAATGGTCACAACATTGCTATTTCCAGCGGGATGTACATCATCCACATTGATGCCCCTGATATTGGTGAAAAAGTGGTGAAATGGTTTGGATCACTCAGACCTGTGGATTTACAGAACTTTTAATAATTTTAAATAGTCAGGTACATGCAATTACCGCTGAGACGCAAAGTCGCTAAGAAATGGAAAAAAAAGAATTAAATCGCTTATCAATGGACATTTTGGTTGAAAATGAAATTATTATCGAGGTAAAAGCTATTGAAACAATATTACCTGTTCATGAGGCACAGATTATATCTCATTTAAAATTGGCTAATAAACGATTAGGTTTTTTAATTAATTTCAATGTACCCATACTAATAAAAGGGTTCAAAAGATTTGTAAATAAGTTTTAAAAATTTAGAACTTTGTAACCTTGCCCGGCGACAGACGGGTTTCCGCCTTTGCAGTGAGGAGCTACTTTTGTTGATAATGATTAGTTACTAATAATATAATGTTATGAAAAAAAGATTTCAAAAATTACTGATTGTCACACTGGGATGCTTACTTCTCAGTCCAGTGTTGATGGCAGGAAATGAACAACGTGCCGGTAGTGCTGGAGCTTCAGAATTATTAATCAACCCATGGGCACGTAGCTCCGGATGGGGAAGTGCTAATGTAGGCTGTGTTCAGGGGCTTGAAGCCCTCTATCAGAACATTGCCGGAACCGCTTTTACCCGCCGGACAGAACTAATCTTTACCAATTCGCAATATCTCGTTGGTAGTGGGATTAACATGAATAATTTTGGCTTCAGCCAGAAAGTTGGCGAAGTCGGTGTACTAAGTGTGGGGGTTATGACCATGGATTTTGGTGATATTGATATCACTACAGAGGAACTTCCTGAAGGTGGCTTGGGAACCTACAGCGTAAGTTACAACAACATTCAGTTGGCTTATGCACAGGAATTCTCCAACAGTATCTATGGTGGGATGAGTGTTAAAATCATCAATGAAGGCCTGCCCGATGCCAACGCCATGGGCTTTGCTCTGGATGCCGGCATACAGTATGTAACCGGAGTGGGTAAAGATAAACTTGGTAACCGTAAACGGGATAACCTCAGGTTTGGTATTTCCATGAAAAACGTTGGCAGTACCATGAAATTTACCGGCGATGGCATGTCTTTTATCGGGGAATCGGAATGGGGAACCAACATGACAGTTGAGCAAAGGTCTGCCGAATTTGAACTTCCTTCCTTGATTAAAATCGGGGTTTCCTATTACATTGACCTTGATGCTAAAACACCTTCCGATGCCCGGATGGGTGAAGAAACCCCAGATGCTGATGAACTGGTAAGTAACCATCAGCTTATCATCGCTGCCAATTTTACATCCAATTCATTTACAAGAGACCAGTTTCATTTTGGCCTGGAGTATGGATTTAAAGACTTGTTCTTTCTGCGTGGCGGATATGTGTATGAAAAAGGTATGTTTGAATATACCGAAAGAAACACTGTTTTCACAGGGCCTTCTGCAGGGCTTTCTGTACATATCCCCATGAATGATTCGGGCAGCGTTATTGCCATTGATTACAGCTACCGCGATACAAATCCATTTGATGGTGTTCATACCATTGGAGCCCGGATAACCCTGTAATAAAATAAAGTAACTATTCACAGCGAAAAATAATAATAAATGGTTAA
>JAYENB010000334.1:0-9344 GCA_034721855.1 Bacteroidota bacterium | reverse complement strand
TTATTGCCATTGATTACAGCTACCGCGATACAAATCCATTTGATGGTGTTCATACCATTGGAGCCCGGATAACCCTGTAATAAAATAAAGTAACTATTCACAGCGAAAAATAATAATAAATGGTTAATAACAATTACTAAATAAAGACATTATTATTTTGAAAAGCCGCTTCTTCCCTGGAGTGGCTTTTTTTATTTTTAACCTCAAATCCGCAAGTAGTTTACTACTGCATTGCTAAACTATACGGCATCTGCGGCAATGTTTACCCTGTAGCGAAACGTATCAGGGCTCAACATTGTGCGCGCTTCACCGTAGCTACGGTTACGATTACAGTGCTCATGTTGGCGCTTCCCGCATCTGGCATATATTTTAGCCCTTCGTTATGCAAACCACTTTGTTACAGATATTTCACTGTTCCACAGTAAAATCAGCACCAATGGTATGCGGGGAATTCCGTTTTACTTACAGACGGCGTTTGGGGAAAGGGTTGCAAAAAGCCCTTGTATATCAATAGCTTGCCTGTCAGGACATACTGGGTTGTTTCGGTGTAACACGGCTTTCCGGCATCTTGTACCCAACGGAACAGAAAGGAAAGGCCAATTACTAAGACTGTCCCGTTAGGGACAGGATGTTGGTAAAAACATACTGCGCGAATATACTCTCCGTGCCGTTAGGTACGGGATGTTAATTAATTCTACATCATAAAAAAGATACCTCTCGTTATAATCAACTTCAAATCTTTTCAAGAATTCTTCATATTCTTTTTTAATTTTTTTGTTATATTGCAACAAAGTGATTTTCCGTACGCTGATTTTGTGCAGGTAGAATTTTTTTACTTTTAATTTGATTATGCTATGTTAGACAAAAAACACTTATTAGCGTTGTTACTGATGTTTCTCAGCATCAGTGCTTTATTTGCACAGGCCGGATACATTCCTGTGGCTGATTGTGAACCCCCAAAATCCAGTGCATACCTGGATATCAACAATGTCAGGGCCAAAATATTGGGCAGCAGTGATATGTGGTGGGACTTGGAGGGAGCACCTGAGTATGAAGTGCCAAAAGGCAGTGGTAAACACCCGTTTTTTGCAGGTGCATTATGGGTTGGCGGCAAAGATGCCAATGATCAATTACATGTTATGGGACACCGGTATCGTATGTCTGGAATTACTGCTTATCCGGGCCCGCTTGTAACAGGAAACAGCGATGCCGGAACAACCACTGCTGAAGTGTGCCATGCTTATGATCAACTGTACAAAATAAACAGGGAACAGGTGGAAACATTCAGGAAATGGTACAATTGCAAACAAAATCCCGATTGCAACACCGAAGCCCATTTTCCCGGTTATGCCATTCCGGATGAAATTCTGAACTGGCCGGCACATGGCCCTGCCGGGGGGTACGCTTATTACCTTGCCCCTTTCCGGGATGTCAACAACGATGGCGTTTATAACCCGTATGATGGTGATTTTCCGTATTTTGAGTTTCCACAGGATGGCATTACCGATAACCCCGATTGCATTGATATACCTGGAGTGGAACCAAAACTTTACGGTGACCAGACCATCTGGCAGGTGTTTAACGATTCCGGGAATGATGATGGAAACACAGGTGGTGAACCCCTCGGATTTGAATTCCACGCCCAGGCTTATGCTTATGCCACCAATGATGTGCTTAACGATCAAACTTTTTACCATTACAGGATGATCAACCGGTCAACCAATGCGTATCATGACCTGTACATCGGGTTCTGGACAGATGCTGACCTGGGTGGCCCAAGAGATGACTATGTAGGATGTGATGTTTCAAGAGGACTGGGGTACCATTATAACGGAGATGATGTTGATGAAGACGATGGTTCATCATTAGGATATGGAGATAATCCGCCCGCAGCAGGCATTGATTTTGTAGCCGGCCCTTACAAAAATAAAAACCATAAAGACGATCCCAGCAACTGGGTAATCACTGAGGACGGAAACCGCCAGATTGATTGCGATGCCGCTGATTTCATGAACGGCAACATCAACGGGCAAAATTTCGAAGATGGCATCGTGGACAATGAACGGCTGGGTATGCAACATTTTATGTATTTTAACGCTGTTGGAGGAGGAGGAAATCCTGCTACAACCATACCCCAGTATGCGGAAGATTATTATGAGTATTTAACGGGACGCTGGAAAGACGGTACTCACCTTAAATATGGCGGGACAGGTCATCAATCCAGTGCTTCCACAAGTGATGTAAATACCATGTTTATGTTTCCCGGGGATCCCACAACCGATACCTGTGGCTGGGGGCAAAACGGACAGGTAATGCCCGGATGGTCAGAAGAAACGGAAGAAAATGCGCCTTATGACAGGCGGTATATTATCAGCACCGGGCCAATCAGCATGGAACCCGGTGCCGTCAATGATTTTACCATGGCTGCCTTGTATGGCCGGGCGTTTAAAGGCTCTGCCTGGGAAAGTGTAAAAGCACTCAAAAGGGTGGATGATGCTGTACAGGCCATGTTTGACCGCTGCTTCAGGGTACTCGATGGTCCCGATGACCCTGCACTGAACATCGTGGAACTTGACGGAAAATTGGTGTTACAGATTATGAATGACATCACTTCAAACAATTACCTGGAATCCTATAAAGAGCGTGATCCCAAAATACCCGGTAATGCTGTTGACAACAATGATGAAAAGTATTATCATTTCCAGGGATACCAGGTATTCCAGTTGAAAGATGAGAATGTGGACTTTTGGGAAAACCGCTACGATACCACCAAAGTCAAAGCCATTTTTCAGTGTGATATTAAGGATGATGTGGAAAACCTAATCAATTATAAGTTCAATCCCGAAAGCGATGCCCTGGATGAACAACTTGAAGTAAAAGCTGCCAATGGAGGCATTGTTCACAGTTTTGAACTCACCACCGATGCATTCCCGTGGGGAGATGATGATAAGCTGGTGAATCACAAAACCTTGCATTTTGTTGCCAAAGCGTATGCATCCAATCAGTGGAATGTCTTTTCTCACAACGATCCCGGCAGTTTTTCCGGCCAGACCGAACCTTACCTAACAGGACGAAAGAAGCCGGTCATCTATAAGGGCACAGCCCATAAAAACCTGCCGGAAAATCAGGGAACGGTGTTGTTCTCCGATTATGGCGACGGCGTGGAAATCACACAAATGGGAGGCCATGGCAATGGCAACAATCTCATTGATCTTACTGAAGCATCCATTGAAACCATCATGAGCGGATCACCGTGGAAAGATACGACACCTACATACCAACAAGGCAGAGGCCCCGTTGATGTGAAAGTCATTGATCCGTTGAATGTGGAGGATGATACATATACACTGGAATTTATCAATGCTAATGTCAACTATTATGGAATGGTAGAAGAGGGTGCTGACTGGATACTTGTCAACGCTGATTACGATACTATAGATTCTGATCATGCCATTACCAAAGCAGGCAATGAACAATTGCTGTTAGAACTGGGATTGAGTATTTCGATTGCGCAAGTTTCCCCGGCAGCTTATAAAAATCAAAATCCCAACAGAAACGGTTTCCTGGAAGCATCCATAGCGTTTGAAGAGCCTGACAAACCATGGCTGTCTTTTGTTCCAGACGGTGATAAATTTGATGCTTTCAACTGGATAAGGGTCGGAACGTATTATGATGGTAACTTTATGTCCCCCAATCTAAATTATGATGACTACCTCGGCATGGACCCGGATGAATACTATGAAGACATCCTTGGAGGCACGTGGGCGCCGATTTATTTGACTTCTACATTTAAATACGGTCCGTGTTTTAACAGGTCACAGATGAACATTGATAAGTATGGTCTATTATCAAGCGTTGATATTGTGATCACAGATGATAAATCAAAGTGGACACGCTGTGTGGTGCTGGAAATGTGTGAAAACGAATGGACAACCGATGAATACGGCCAGGAAGTGGAAGTTGACCCGCTTGTGAATTATCTCTCTGAGGGCAATGCCCTGCGTTTTGATTTACGTCAGCATCCCTCCGTTGATAAGTACGGAGATACCATTCCGGGCGATACAACCCATGGTTTAAGTTGGTTCCCGGGGTATGCCATTGATGTAAGAACAGGCGAGCGCCTCAACATGGCTTTTGGTGAAGATTCATGGCTGGCCGGCGACAACGGTAACGATATGATGTGGAACCCCTCATCAAGCGTTTATGATTCTCTCAACGGACCTCGCTTTGGTGGGAAACATTACATCTACGTTTTTGGCCATACAAATTATGTTTTTAATCCAGAAATTTCAACACCGGCGTATGATTCATGCAAGTGGATTTACAATAAAATGTGTCAGTATGAAGAAAACGAAAGTGTAATGTACAAGAAATGGGCACTCAGCGGTGCCATGTGGACAGCCATACCCTACATCAATGATGATTGTGATTTGCTCGAAACGGATGTAAAAATTCGCATCAGGGTTGCCACGCCCTATTTTTACAGGGATTATCCCCCCGAAGATACCATCCGTGACAAGCCGTGTAAATACGTATTCAACACAACTAACATCCAAACCATGACCCAAAACAGTGAAGTTGCGGAATCTGCCCTCGACCTGATACGTGTTGTGCCCAATCCGTATTATGGGTATTCTTATTATGAAAGCAGCAGAACACGCTGTGTAAAAATTACCAACCTGCCACAAACTTGTACCATCAGCATTTTTAATGTATCCGGGACACTTGTACAGCGTTTTACCAAATCGGATGATATGCCATGGTTGGAATGGGACCTCAATGACCAATCCGGCAAACGCATTGGCGGCGGCATGTACATCATTCATATTGATGCCCCCGAAATCGGTGAAAAAGTGGTGAAATGGTTCGGGGCAATAAGTGAATAATTATGGCTCTATTCTTATAAATGATTGATGAATTTCAAAATTCGTTTTTCAAATATTCAAATGTTCTATTGTTCAAATAATATCACCAACTATTGAGAACTTACAAAAATTCCTTTGTGAAATTCTATGTGTCTTATCTTCCTATGTGGTTCAAATTAAGTTAGTAATATGCCCGGACTACTGAACCACATAGGAAACATAGGACATAGAAGACACATAGAATTATAAATTTTAAATCGCAAACAAATCTCAAATAAAAAATAATTTTGTGTACTTTGTAAAAACTGTGTATATTTGCATTCAGGAATCCCCTCAAAAAATTGAAGGGGGTTCTTTTTTATTGTATTTTTTAAAATGACAGACTTATGGCAAAAACAATATATGTAACAGAAGAAGGCCTGAATAAGATGAAAGAAGAGCTGAAACACATGCAATCAGTTGAAAGGCCTGCTATATCACAAGAAATAGCTGAAGCAAGGGACAAGGGTGATTTGTCTGAAAATGCAGAATACGATGCTGCTAAAGAAGCGCAGAGCATCCTGGAAATGAAAATTGCAAAACTGCAGGGAACCGTTAACAATGCCAGAGTCATAGATCCGTCTAAAATTGATACAAAAACAGTGAGGATACTAAACAAAGTTAAGTTGAAAAACGTAAAGAATAGTGCTGTTATGCAGTATCAGATTGTGGCAGAAAGCGAAGCGGACCTTAAATCAGGCAAAATTTCAGTAAACACTCCCATTGCAAAAGGCCTCCTCGGGAAGAAAGTTGGTGATATTGCTGAAATTGAGGTTCCCAACGGAAAAATCCAATTTGAAATTTTAGAAATAAGCATGTAATCCATATCGTTATGAGTTCAATCTTTTCAAAAATTGTAAACGGCGACATACCTGCCCACAAGGTGGCAGAAGACGACAATTTTCTTGCATTTTTTGATATCAATCCATTGAAAAAAGGGCATACCCTTGTTATCCCTAAAAAGGAGGTTGATTACTTTTTTGATATTGATACAGAAACCTACCGGGGCCTGATGGATTTCACAAAACGGGTAGCCAAAGCCCTTGAGCCAAATGTGGAATGCAAACGGCTTGCTGTCGTTGTACTTGGCCTTGAAGTCCCACATGCACATATACATCTTATTCCCATAGACAAAGAGTCGGATGTGCATTTCTCTAACCCCAGGGTAAAAATGTCAGATGAAGAATTCAAAGCACTGGCTGAAAAAGTTAACAGGGATTTCAGGTAAACACATAATCACCGTCACCATCAGAAACCAATGGGTACCTGCAGAAGGGTTTCCATGCAGCATACACATTCTGGAATCTTTGTTTTTTATACAGAAACGGATGTTTTACCATGGATACCGCTTCCGATAACACCGGATCAAAGATTGTCATTAGCTTAACCTTGTGCCTTTTACAAAATTTTACCAGGTAGATGGCCAGTTCTGTATGCCCTCCGCTGCCTATCTGAAAATAAGGAACTTTCAGGCATCCATCACGATACTGGAGCATGGCAAATCCTTTTGTGTTTTCTCCATCTTTCAATACGATAAAACGGTAAAAAAACCGCTTTGCCCTGTGCGAAAAGAAATACGCTTGTTGTTGCTGTTTTTCCTTTACCCATGGGTATTTGAGAATCCATTCCAGATCGGCTGCTCCCCGTTCAAAACACACTTTTCGCCTGGCATCATACATGCGAAGAAATTCACTGTCAGGGGTTCTTTTTTCTTCAATGCTCCACCGATTTTTTCCGGGAGTTAATATCAAAGACCTCAAAGCAGCCACTATCCATACAACAACATCCACGAAAAATAAAAAAAACCGCATAACAGTGGGAACCCTGTTTCGCAGTAAATTCCTGGTTTGTGCATACAAATAAAAACCGTATCCCTCCCTGTGGGAATACAATGTAAACTCTCCGGTTTTTTGATACAGGGCATGGGATTCTGGAGCATAATTGGTGTACATAAGTTTTCCGTTCCAATCCTGCATTGCCTGCTTTAATAAATAATTCGAATGTCCTTTACGCCTGTGCTCCGGATGTACCCAGTTGCCACTGCACCAACCAAAATGTTCCGGTGTCTTTCCATACAAATCATCTGGCAGAATAGTCCGGTAGGCAATAAGCTGGGTGTCCTGCAACAGCATGTACAACACTTTATCGTCAGGTTTAGCATGCGGATTATGCAGGTATGATTCCACACGTTCATGCGACACCGGTTTTTCGCTGAGTTGCCGGTATTGCATTGAATCTCTGAATGCTCTGAGTTCAGAATGTGATATTGTATGCAAGCTGGGGGTCATGCTTTATTCATTAATTTTTTCATTTTATAGGCCAGCAGTTCGGATTTTATGATTTTACCTGCATTGAAAACCTTGTGATGCTCCATTGGGATGCGTTGATAATGTGGCAATGTCTTGTCTGTACCAATACCGGATGTTCCAAAACTTATGTTTAAGTCCGTTTCGTTGTAAATACGGATAAGTTGTTCTTCACCAACACCGTCATCGGTAAAAGGAAATGCAAAACTGTTGTACGGCGGGTTAACCATTTTATTGAGTACATTTAAACTGTCCCCGACTTCTTTAATCTGTTCTTCGGCAGATATGTCACTGAATAAAGGATGATGCATGCTGTGTGCCCCAATGTGGAAACCATCCTGATGCAGGCTGATAAGCTCTTTTTTTGTCATGTAAATGCGGGTTTGGCGGCGCATGTATTCCCTTGAGAGATTAAGTTTTTTCAATACCTTATCAATGTTATCTCTGGTTTCCCATGTGGTATTTATGAGTATATTTTGCAGCCGCAATGATTCCTGTTCATGCATTTTAATAACAGAACAACTTGATGAATCTGCTGGCGGGAGCGTTTTCAATTCATGTATAAGCCATGATACCTCATAGCGAAAAAACCACTCAGCATCATCAATAAATGCCGGGTTGATAAAAAAAGCTGCCGGAACACCTTTGGATTTCAGTATCGGGGCAATCACAGAATAGCATTCTTTAAGCCCGTCATCAAAACTCAACATCACATATGGTTTGTCCGGTTTCAGTTCATGGTTGACAACCTGATCAATGGAAACAGGCTCAAAATGCTGCAATAAAAAATCCAGGTCGCTGACAAATTGCGAGGTGTTTTTTACTTCATACAAGGAAGTTATATGTGGCAACGGCTCATCACTAATGGTATGATAAAATGGAAAAATCAATGGGTATTTCAGGCTCTTTAGCAATCTCCGGAAATTAATAAAATGCCTTATCCAGGCAGTGTATCGTATTTTTTGCAGGTGTGTCACCTTGATTTGATTTTTTGTAAAATGCGCATGCTTTTACTTATTAACACCGGGTAAGCTTCATTTGTTGCCCCAAACCCGCGATAAAAACGCCTGATGCCTTCAATGGATGATCCTTCAAAATCAATGGTCCATTTTGAATTTTGATATTGTTGTATGATATGATTGACAAGTAAAAAAGCACCGGCATACGTTCTGCCTGTATCATTACTGACAGCCTGCAAATATATCAACCTGTTAAAATCTTTTACCCAACACACTGCTGATACCAATTCATTATTCAACCATGCACCCTGTGAAATAAGCAACTCTTTATGTTGAATTTCATACAACAGGTTTGTTAACTGGTACTGTTTTTGGGATCTGATCATCGGGCTGTTTTCTTTTTTCAGTTGTAAATAAGCCTCAATACTGAGGGGGCGAATTTCAAGACCGGATTTTTTAGCTTTGTTTAAATTGCGTTTATGGTTTTTGGTAAACTGACCATAAAGGTTTTTGTACGTTTTATCCAATGGCAAAATCATATTGGGTTTCACACGAAGTGATTCATTTTCGGGAAAGAACCTGGTATGGCTGTTCAAATTAAGTGCATACAACGGAGAAGGAATATTACGTTTAAAGTCTGCCACAAGTCCGGGGGGATATCCGAACTTCCAGAAAGGGCCAAGTTGTTGACAAAACAAGGGTTGAATGTATATCTTAAACCCGGCTTTTCTGGTAAAAGGCAATGGCATTACAGCTTTGAAATCATCAAGAATCAGCGCTTCCCATTTGTTATTTGTAAGGCTGTCGAGATACCAGCTCATGGCATAAACACGGCGATTTTCAGCCCGGCGGATACAATTATCCCATGCTGTCTTGTCTATCTGTTTATTTGAAACCCGTTGAATATCCATTGGCAAACATGAGTTCAGTCTAAAAAGTAAAAATAACAAAATTTCCCACCAAGCCACAAAGACACCAAGTTTCACAAAGTACTGGTATTCAATAAATTTAACTTTGTGATTTCTTTGTGTCTTAGCGGCTTTGTGGTATAAAATGACTTTTTAGACCGGGCTCACCAATAAAACTAATAACAAAAAGTGGGATTTAGAAGAAAGAACAGCTAAATTTGGAGAGGATATAATTATATTTTGTAAAAAAGTCCCAAGAAACCCAAT
>JAYENB010000333.1:0-6681 GCA_034721855.1 Bacteroidota bacterium | reverse complement strand
TATAAAAAAGTAAGTTAACATTTTACACATTGGGATTTGGGTATTGATTAGGTCAATTAGGTCAATTAGGTCAATTAGAAATTATAAAAATGTATAAACTAAGAAATTGATGTTAAATAAATATACTATGAATGGTTACCTAAATTGCTTATTTCTTTTGTGATCTCAAAATCATATTCAGGGTAATCATAAATGGGAATGCGGTGTTCGGTTTCGCCGATTGAATACCCGAAAATGTTGTTGTATTCTTCAACATCTTCTCCCATATCATCCAGTTGGTCCAGGTATTTTTGTATGGATTTGGATTCAATAATGGGCACTTTACCCATTTTGTGAATGATGGGGCTGTGATTTCGTGTGGAATCATGGTTAAATTCCAGGATTCGTCGTCCGTACCTTGTGATGCCAATTACCCTGTAAGTTAGGCTTTTGCCAACTCCGGGCAAGTTTAATATGTTACGATCTGTACCCAGAAACGGAAGATTGGCTTTTGATCTCAGATTATCAATATGAGCTTTCATGTTTTCGGCATCATCAGGAAAGCTTTTGATTAGGTCGTCGTATTTTTCGGGTATGTCACCGAGCTTTTTTTCTTCAATTTGTTCCTGTACAGCCCTGGCGTTTGTAGCAAATTGCGATGCATTTTCCATATATCCTTTCACGGTAAATGTGTAATAAGGCAATACACCAACATCGTTTAGTACTTTGCGCAATTTTGCTGTATGTCCCCGTCTGGAGGCTGTTTTTGTAAAAACAAGCTGATTTGTTACTGTCCAGCCTGCACCGATGAGTTTTTCAAAACAAGCTTTGGATTCCGGCGTGATTTCCATGGGCGATTCCACGTGCGTTTGAATCACAAATTGTTTTACACCTATGGCGGATGCTTTTGCTTTGAAATCTTTGAGAATTTGTGCCAGGTTGTCAGTGATGCGCTGTGGAAGGTAAATAGGCATCCTTGTACCCAGCCTTACCCTGAGCAATTCGGCGTATTTTTCTCCTTTTTTCCTTTTTTTGTTTGCCTCACGTTTGCGTTTTGCCATTTGATATACTGAGTCTAGAATGCGTGACAAGGATTTGTCTGTGCTCATTAATGCATCTCCACCGGTGATAAGAATATCCCTGAGCTGACTATCGTTTTCCCAGTAATGCATGTATCTTTCAAGCCGTTCGTTCCATGTTTCATCCGGACGGAGTTTATTAAGGTTAAAGTTTAAATTTCCACGCTGAAAATCATACATACGCTGACAGCTTGAACAAAGTCCGGCACAAGCCCTTCCAATGGTTTCAGGAATTAAAATAGCGACTTCGGGATACCGACGGTGAACGGAATATGTAGATGGTAGTATCCACCCGGCTGCGTTGGGTTTCCCTATTTCCACAATATCTTCTTTTTCCCATGCCACAATGTGGCCAAATTCTTTTACCAGCTCTTCTGAATAGAAGATGTATTCACGGATAGCCAAATCGGCTCCTACTGCAAATTCGGGAGCATTGACATTGACAAGCGATAAATAATACGGATTGACGAAAAATGGAATACCGGCTTTCTTTGCCCTGTCAAGCAAGTCCAGTGTTTCATTGTCAAGTGAATAATCAAGCATTTCATTCAGCAATTCGGGGTTTCGTATCGCAAAACGTAGATGAAAAACGGACTCATCCCACCATTTTAGCATGTTATTGTATTTTTCGTCAAAAGACATGCCTTTGGTAAAATTGTATTTTCTATCGCTGATGTCTCCGGAATCTATTTTTTCAATAAATATTTTTATGATTCGGTCTCTATTTTTCTCCCTTATTTTGATGATTTCCGGTTGAAGTCCATCAGGCCATCTGTTCATCCAGTCTTTGATTTTATCGTCATCGTATAGTTGGCGGGAAGTTTTTCCCTTCAATTGCCTGAACAAATAAATCATGTCAATGAAAAAATCAGGTTTGGCACCTCCGATGCCTTCTTTAAAGGCCATGTATAACATGCGAATCGGGTCTGTGATGACAGTATCTCCACGCAGATTGAGGTCTATGTAAGTTTTCCCGGCATTGTTGATGTAGTCGAGCAGCCGGATGGCTGCAAAGTCTTCCCATCTAAGCTGATGAAAATACTGCCTGCCTTTCGCTTCATGCTTGTAATAAGCCATGGCAATATCCGATGTTTTCAAAACAGACAATGCCATATCCTGGATTTTTTTTGTTGCTTCGTCAGCATCTTTTGATTTACTCAGGATTTTTGCTAATTGAGGATTTTCATCCAGTAACTGATGTAATAATTTATGGGCACGAGGGGTCAGTGCAATTTTTCTTAGTTTTTTAATTTTTTCCATAAGCCAATACTATTTTTTTACCACTTGCTTATAATCCAAATTACTGTTAACATACAGGTTTTTGGAAGCAGCATATATAATTTTATAATTATGTGGCGATAAGGCCACTCAACATGAATCCATTGTATTGTCCTAACCTAAAATGCATGAAAATTCATGTTTTCAGCCTAATTTAAACACAAAAGTACATTTTTTGTTTGAAAAATCAAATGTATTCGCGGGATAAATTTTATAAGCAGGTTAACGGGAGGTTATTTTGGTTATCTTTATCGGCGATTATATGTTGATGGTTGATATGCAAGGATTGCTATGGAAATATTTTGTTTTATCCATGAATAATAATGGTCACATCTTATAATAAGTGAAAGGTTTCAGAACATTAATAATCATCATGGTTTTCGGGATATCCTGTCCCGCTGTAGCGCAGTTTGAAACTATAATGTATGCAGATGGGGGAGAAAACAATGCATCGGAAGGTTTTTACCTACGCACTGCCGTTTTGGGCAGTTATCGATATGACAAGTATTCCTTTGTTGCAGGCAGCGCGTTGAAACTGATAGGGCCGGAAAAAAATGTGTTAACTGACTTTATGATAATGCCGGGACGTACATTTATCATTGGAAATTTTCCATTTGAAATGCAAGGTGTTTGCATGTTCAATCGATCTTTCGATTTGGTACATGAAATGAATCTAGGTGTCCTGATGAATGTTGAAAGGCCTCATTTTACCTGGAAACTGGGAACTGAATTCAGAACTTATTACCTTACAAGTGAAGCCTGTGAAATGTGTGATGGCAAACCAACCAAGGCCTTGCATGAAAACTGGAATATCATGTATTTTGTTGATTCCTGGCTAAAACCCCGTGGTAATACCTGGAATGTTTCATTGGCGTTGACCAACCTGGATTATTTTCTGATTAACGAGGAAGCCAATCCGATGTTTTTTCTCAGGGGAAAGTATGATATCAGCCCCACCCTCAGAATTTTTACCGAAGCCTGGTATAAAAGTGCCGGAGCTTTTAACATAAGTGTCAATTATTTTGGATTTTTCACAAGAATAGGCTTAACATGGCAACCAAATACCGGAAAATAGGCTGGTTGATAGTCATTGTGTTGTTTTCTGCATGTGATCTGTTTGAAATGCGGGGGTTTGTTGCTTCGTATGAATCCGCTGATGAGCGTTTTCAACAATCGCAGGTATGGAACGATGAACATCCCTGTAAAGATATCTCCATTGCAGATGATGATTATACCCTGGCTGTGATGGCTGACAGTCATGTTGGGGAAACGGAAAACCTGAAACTGTTTTTTGATGAAGCCATACAGGACAATGTTGTGGCAGCGGTGATGGTGGGGGATGTGACAAGTGGTTATGCTGACGATTACCTTAGATTCAATGCACAACTCCCTGCACAGGATGTGTTGCTGACTTTTCCCGTAGTTGGAAATCATGACTTGTATTTTAATGGATGGAAACAGTTTTATGATTTGTTCGGAACAACAACGTATTGGTTTTCTGTGTCAACACCTGCAGCATCGGATTTGTATGTTTGCCTGGATACCGGTAGTGGTACACTTGGGAGCAGCCAATTAGCCTGGTTGAAAGATGTCCTGCAAAACAAACGGACCCATTACCGGCATTGTGTGTTGTTTACTCACAATAATTTGTTTCGCATCAGGCATACCACCGTAACCAACCCTTGCGTAGAGGAATTACGTGTGTTATCAAATCTGACTGTTCAGCATGATGTGGATATGGTAATTACCGGCCATGATCACAAAAAGAACCTTGTGAAACTGGGGAATACCACACACATTACTCTGGATGCCTTGAAAGATGGTTGCCCTAACGCCGGTTTTGCCGAATTGCATGTGGGTGTTGATGATGTAGAATGTGAATTTGTTAACTTGTAAGAAAAACAGAGGTTATTTTTTATTTAAGATAATTGGCATTAATATTGTTGAAAATAAGAAAAGCTTATGTTCAGAATATCAGTCTTTTTGATGTTTATGCTTTTTGCTATTACTTCGTACGGGCAGTCTGAGGATATTGTGGTTAAGAACATCGTTGAATTTTACGAATATCCTGATGATAACCAGGATAAAACAATTAATAAACTGAATAAAAACCAATAAATACCCGGTCAACAATGCATAAAACCACAAGTCATTTCCTACTTTTAATATGTATGGTATTTGTCATGCCGGCATTTGGGCAGATACAAAAGGGAAATACTTTCAATACAGATTATGAGATTGGTGTGATTCCCAACATTGAAGGGTTTATGAATCTTACTGATAAAGAACAGGAATTGGATAGTCTGTTCAGGCAGGTAGCCCGGATTTCGGAAAGCATGGAGGACCCAGATTCCACACGTCAGGAACCGATGGACTTTAAAAACAACCGCAGCAGGGTATCCATGGAAATTTACCGGAATGGCAAAGTAAATCCTATGGATTCGTTATTAAAACAAGGGTTTCCGACAACCTGCACTTGTTTTGTGATGGACGATACCATTTTTATTAAAACATTTCTCGGTTTTTTGGGCGGTATAGGTGTTGACCTTAAAATTTCCAAAAATACATTTCAATCCGGGATGTTTGTGTATACTGATGATGCCATGCCTTATAAATCTGCCTTGTCAGATACCATTGCCAAAAGGGCAATTGATCCGGGAGCAAAATACCAATACCTTATTATGGATAAACAACCTGGGTTTAAAAAAGGACATCAGTTAACCGGATTGTTGACCATCACTACCAATCCATTTTATGAAAAAAACAACCAGGGCAACCTTGACAAAATTGTATTGAAAGGCAATATTTATTTTACCTGTAAGGTCAATACATTTATGGGTAGGTTCAGGTAATGAATAATGAAATATTATTAACTGAAGTTTCGCAGTTTATAAATATTCTTTTAATCGCTAAATCTGCTACATCTTTTTTATATTCAGAAATAAGAATAGATGGCGGTGTACAATCAGAATTAACTTGTGAATATAGATAATTTCCTATCAAAAGAATTGCAATTATTAATAGTTTTTTTTTCATAACATTTTAATTTTTTAAGTTAGACATGTAAATAAATTTTCTAATCTGTTATTATTTGTGCATTTGGAATTCATTTTAATATGTTTGCTGTTACCACCTGGTTATTTATCAACCCTCCCCTTTCAGGCGAGTTTTACATTTTGGTTTAAAAGCTCCACATTAAAATTAATTTTTGCGTTCAAAGCCCTAAAAACCTTTAAAATTGTTTCAAACCTTGCGTCAGTAAGACTGTTTTCAAGTTTTGAAATTTGAGATTTTTTCACACCCACTAATTCTCCAAGTTGCTCTTGAGTAAGATGTCTTTCTTTTCGTGCCTGTTTAATTGCTTCGCCTAAAAGTTCAAGGGTCAATTCATATTCAAAAGCATCACGCTCAGGAGTTCCTTTTTTACCGATAAATTTGTCGGTTAACTTTTCTAATGATGTTGTTTTCATTCCTTTATTTTTCATTGCTCCTTGTTTTAAGATTAAAATACTTTTCTTTGATTTGAACGGCTTTCTGAATTTCTTTTGGAGACGTTTTCTTAGTCTTTTTTATTATTCCATGAGTTGAAACAACAAGTTTCTCCACTGGTTCTGTTTTGTCCCAAAAAGCGAAAAGACGAAAGTGTGTTTTGTTGAATAAGGTTCTAAATTCCCAGATGTCATCAGAAAGTTTCTTAAACAATTCTTGATTCTGTGTCGCTCTGGCTTTATAAATGTTATAAAGAATCTTTTCTCTTTCTTTCTTTTCAAGACTACCAAGAAATTCGACTGCTTCGTCCAAAAACTCTACTTTAAATCTTTCTTCCATTCATTTCTTTTTTTACAAAGATACGGGTTTCCTGATTAGGAAACAAATTTATTTTCGGCGAGCGATTTTTCAACTTGGTGGTAACGGTCCGCAAATATGTAGCGGCTGCGCTTCTCTGGCACGTTAAACTCGCGCAGCTGATATATATTTGCTGTGTGTGCCCTGCATAGCCTGTCCCGTCATGGACGGGAAGCAGAGCCCACCTGTTTACAAGCTCAACAAAAAATTGAAAAATACAAAATTATTTTGTTTAGCCAAAATAAACGGGTGTTTTTTTCCAGTGGGTGTGTTACCTTTTTGAGGTAGCAAGACCCGCCGTGCGGATTAACAATCCGAAGCGTAGCAAGTCGCAAGCTGGTTTGGGGTGACCCTTACAGTGAAGGAAGCGAAACTGCAAAGTCCGGTACTGACTCCGATACGCTTCGTTACGGGGCAGGCGAACAGGAACGGCATACGAGGCATGTAAACTTTGGATAAGCAAGCACAGCATTGTAACGTCCAAAAGAGTTTAAATAGT
>JAYENB010000332.1:0-30680 GCA_034721855.1 Bacteroidota bacterium | reverse complement strand
TTTTTTTCATATCTTTGTGCAAACAAATTCAATTGTTTAACCTAACAAACCAAATTACCATGAAAAAACTCAGCCTTTTATTCACATCATCATTGATTGCCTGCATGCTTTTTGCGCAGGATTACAAAGTCAGCTTTTCAGCTAATGGACTGGCCACGGAAACCGACAGCGTTAAAATTGAAAACATTACACAAGGCAAAGACACTATCGTTTATGGACAGGATACCCTGCATTTGCTGGACGTTGTTAGCAGCGCAGAAAGCATGGAAAGCAGCACAGACGTAAAATTATATCCTAATCCGGCTTCGGGACAAAGCTATCTTGAGTTTTACAGTCCGGAAGATGGTACAACAAAGCTGATAATCAGCGATGTGAGTGGAAAACGCTTGCTTACCCGCCAAATGGAAACTCAGCCCGGCACAAACCGTATCAAGATATCCGGATTAAAATGCGGAATCTATCTGCTTACACTGCATCAACATGGCGAGCAGTACACCCACAAACTGATCGTTACTTCCGGTAATGGCGGAAACCTGCAGGCTGAAATCAGCAGCCCCGGTGCCACTGGTTTAAGCATAAAATCCGTCAAAGCCGACGGCTTGGTGGAATGGCAGTATGATGATGAGGACATTTTGATTTTTACCGGTTATGGCAACGGGCATTCAAGAATTCATGTGTATTACATCCACATGGATACAGAAGTGACATTCAACTTGATTTCCTGCGAGGATCCGGATGGACATAAATACACGGTAACCACCATTGACGGTGTCACCTGGATGGCAGAAAACCTGCAAACATCAAAATACAACAACAATGTGCCCATACCCAACATACCGGATCAAACGACCTGGGTTGATCTTACAACAGGGGGACGCTGTTATCTTGCTTATGATAGTGCTTCTTACGCTTCAACCTATGGTGCACTGTATAATTTTGAAGCAGTCAGTTCCGGCAACCTTTGTCCCAATGGCTGGCATGTGCCATCGGAAACGGAGTTTGAAAATATGATCATTACACTCCAAAATACGGGATATAATTACGATGGCTATGTTGATGATGACAACGATTACACAACCAACAACAAAACAGCCAAAGCGCTTTGCAGTACTTCATCATGGAAAGCATCAACCACAGAGGGTGTTCCCGGCAATGACGATTATCCCTCATACAGAAACCGTAGTGGATTCAGTGCGTTAGCAGCAGGAGAAAATGCCGTTTCTGAAGAAGAGGTTGCAAAATTCTGGTCTTCAACAGATCTCGGGGCAGACAATGCAGCTATCCTTAACCTTGTTTACTTTTATGAGGCCGCACAAATCGAAAATAGCGTTAAAATCAGCGGACTGTCTGTCAGGTGTGTGAAAGATTGATTTTAAATTAGTACAATTCGGAACCAACGCGACCATAAAAGGCCGGTGTGATAAATTCTGCGTGAGGGCGCAGGCTGGCAGCTTACGTGCAGCGATGCGTCAGGTGCTGTTGATGCAGCAGAGTGTAGGAACGGAACTCCTGCTACAGCATTCAGCACCCGCAAAGCTGCACGCAACTATAAGCCGGAGACCGACCCTTATTTGTTTTTTATCCCTGCTACCACCCTTACCTACCTTTTCTAAGGTTTCAAACTTTAGAAAAGGTCTCTTTGGGTAGTAGGGATAAAAAACCAATTAAGGGGCACGCCCACATCTTCCTAAAATCCAATCCAAATCACTACCTTTGCAGAAGTTTATAAGTTTTATGGACAAATTCAAACTGCAATCGGAATACAAACCAACTGGCGACCAGACCCAGGCCATCAAAGAAATAACCGAAGGTATTGAACAGGGCAGGGAACACCAAACTTTGCTTGGTGTGACAGGCTCGGGAAAAACCTTTACCATGGCCAACGTGATAAAAAATGTCAACCGGCCGGTATTGGTGATGAGCCATAATAAAACCCTGGCAGCACAGCTTTATGGCGAATTTAAACAGTTTTTTCCGGACAACCGGGTAGAATATTTTGTCTCCTATTATGATTACTACCAGCCGGAGGCTTATTTGCCTGTGACAGACACTTACATTGAAAAAGATTTGTCCATCAACGATGAAATTGAAAAACTGCGGCTTTCTACCACTTCTGCCCTGCTTTCCGGACGGCGGGATGTCATTGTTGTCAGCTCGGTTTCCTGCATTTACGGGATTGGAAACCCTGAAGATTTTCATGCCAACACCATCAACATAAAAACCGGGGAACAAGTTGGCAGGGATACATTCTTACGTATGCTGGTTGACAGTCTTTATTTTCGCTCGGATGCAGAATTTGACCGCGGCAGTTTTCGTGTACATGGTGATACCGTGGATGTTTTCCTGGCTTATCATGATATTGCCATTCGTGTGGTATTCTGGGATGAGGAAGTTGAAGAAATCTTTTCTGTGGATCCTTACAACAACAGGGAAATTGAACCTCTGGATCAAGCTGTCATTTATCCGGCCAATATTTTCGTAACCACAAAATACCGCATTCAACAAGCCATCAGACAAATTGAAGATGATCTGAAAAAACAAATTGATTATTTCAAATCACAGGAAAAACACTTAGAGGCTAACCGGATAGAAGAACGCGTGACGTTTGACCTGGAAATGATTCGTGAACTGGGACATTGCCCCGGAATCGAAAATTACTCCCGTTATTTTGACGGACGCAGTCCGGGTTCCCGTCCCTTTTGCCTGCTGGATTATTTTCCGGATGATTTCATCACCATCATAGATGAAAGCCATGTGACGCTACCGCAAATCCGCGCAATGTACGGTGGAGACAGGTCAAGAAAAACGAACCTTGTTGAATACGGTTTCCGTTTGCCGGCAGCCTTAGACAACCGTCCTTTGAAATTTGAGGAATTTGAAAAAATGGTGAATCAGACAATGTATATATCCGCTACACCGGCAGAATTTGAACTTCAACGCAGCGGAGGTGTCATCACAGAACAGGTCATCAGGCCGACAGGGATACTGGATCCGCCTGTGGAAGTCAGGCCAACCACAAATCAAATTGATGACCTGCTGGAAGAAATCCAAAAAAGGGCAGAAAGAAAAGCCAGGGTACTGGTTACGACACTTACCAAACGCATGGCAGAAGAGCTCACAAAATACCTGGCAAAAATCAAAATAAAAGTCCGCTACATCCACTCCGATGTTGAAACCCTGGAACGGATTGAAATACTGGAGCAATTGCGCTCAGGGAAAATAGATGTTCTCGTTGGTGTTAACCTGCTCAGAGAAGGGCTTGATCTGCCAGAGGTCAGTTTAGTGGCAATTCTTGATGCGGATAAAGAAGGATTTCTGCGTTCTGAACGGAGCCTTACACAAACCGCCGGACGCGCAGCAAGAAACCTTGAAGGGCTGGTTATTATGTATGCCGACAAAATGACGGGTTCCATGCAGCGGACTATTGACGAAACAAACCGCCGTCGTGCCAAGCAAATGGCATACAACAAAAAACACAATATTACCCCCAGAACAATCCGCCGTGAACGCTATTCATTCTCAGGCGAAAAAATGCCCGAATCAAAAGCGTATCCTGAAACGGATGACCAAATCAACATTGCAGCCGATCCGGTGGTTCAGTATATGGACAAAAATGCCCTGGTGAAAAACATGGAAAAAACAAGAAAAGAAATGGAAGCCGCTGCCAGAAATCTTGATTTTGTTGAGGCAGCCCGCAAGCGAGACGAAATGTTTGGACTGGAAAAATTGCTAAAAAAACAGGTGTAAAAATTCTTTGCTCTATTAAACTACAATGTTGTTTCAAATATTGTGTTAATTTTACACTTGGATCGCAAATTAGTTGGCAATAAAGCAGTTGGCAATTGGCAAAAGACATTTCCCTTTTTGCCTACTGCCAACTAATTCAATAGAACCAAATATTTCTAACACCATTTTATTTAAATTGAGCCGAATTCTTTTATTTTGAGGGCGTGCCCCTGAATTTTCCTCATACATCACAGATAGTTTTAACATTTTATTCAGCTCATTGAGTAATTTGTAAATGCTCACTGAGTAAATGGGCAGATAATAAAATAATATTTTACCCACGCATTTCCTATTGAAAACCAGTAGATTGTTCAAAAATAAGTTTTGATGCAAAAGAAATATTCCTTACATGTTGGCATAACATGACACCAGTTACAAACTATTTTCCCAGGTTCTTATTATTCAGGCATTGGTTGAGCTTGTTGCTCTTTCTGCATAATGGTCTGGAATCTTTTTTGCAATTCCTTATTTTTTGATTAAAATTACATTTAGAATTTTACAACGTTATGTCTTTGCAATTTATTTTACTAAAACACCTATAATCATTCAAAATCATTTATCTTATGTTAAATTGTAATAGTCTGATATTCTGACATAAAATCGTTGCTAACGGTTAGCAACGGATAATATTTATGCCTTAATAATAATTTGACAAATAATGCATTATGGTACATGTTTATTTTCCGCAGCCTGACGCAGGCCGGTATCCTGTGTTTTGGTACAGCAAGCTGTTTGCCCTCACGGCAGATTGATTGGCAATAAAATCCTGTCCGTGAGGATAGCAACAGCCGGTGTACCGGAACACAGATAAAGGCCGGAGGCAGAGACCATGCCTGATACGGGCAACAATGTTCCCGCTGCCCAAATAAAAAATCTATTTGTTAAAGCTTGCTGTCATCATCCGTCCGTCTCCCTGGTAATCAATATGCACATTAACCCTTTCGGGGGGGAGAATGGATTCCGCATTTTCAGGCCATTCGATGAAAATCATATCTGCCATGTCAAGGTATTCTTCAAAGCCGGTGTGTAATATTTCTGCCGGTTTTTTGATGCGGTAAAAATCATAATGGCAAATGTGTTTATCACCAGTGGTAAAATATTCATTCAGGATAGCGAAACTCGGACTTGTAACATCATCTACGACCTTTAAAATATCGCAGACGGCCTTGATAAAAGTGGTTTTTCCGGAACCCATCGGGCCATAAAATGCAAATACCTGATGATGTCCGAAATCGGCCATGAATTGTTTTGCCGTATTGTGGATATCAGTGATGGATGTTATGTGGTATGCCTTCATTGTTCTGATTTTGGCTTAAGATGGATGACAGGAATAAGCATTTCTTCCAGTGACATGCCGCCATGCTGAAACGTGTTTTTGTACATGTTCATGAAATGTTTGTAATTGTTGGGATAAACAAAATAATCATTGGCAGTGGCAAAAATATAAGTAGAGCTGATGTTTGATTTTGGCAGGTATGCTTTTTGGGCTTCCCTGATTTCATACACTTCTTTTGGGTTGTAATTCAGGTTTTTCCCTTGTTTATATCGCAGGTTAGTGGTTGTTTTACGGTCACCGATGACTTTAACAGGGTGTTGCACCATGATGCTTCCGTGATCGGTGGTGAGAATGAGTTCGATATCGTGTTGAGCCAATTCCTGCATAAGTGCATGCAACGGCGAGTGGGTAAACCATGATTTTGTAAGTGACCTGTAAGCCGGCTCGTGAGAGGCCAGGTCTTTTATCATTTTCATATCGGTTCGTGCGTGGGATATCATATCCACAAAATTTACAACAATGGCATTCAGGTCATGATGTAAGATGTGATTGAGCTTCTGTTGTATTTTAGTACAATAATTGATGTCAACGGCTTTTTCAAAATGGATGGTTTTTTCTTTTCCAAAAAACCGGTTTATCATATTGCGGAGCATCTCTTCTTCATAGAGGTTTTTACCGCCTTCTTCGTGGTCATTTTTCCAGAGCTCAGGGTATATTTTATGTATTTCTGAAGGCATTAAGCCACTGAACATCGCGTTCCGTGCATATTGAGTTGCTGTAGGGAGTATGCTGTAATACACATCATCGGATTTGACATGATAATAACGGGAAACAAGTGGTTGAATGGCTTTCCAGTGGTCGTATCTCAGGTTGTCAATGACAAGCATGACCACTTTTTTACCAGCTTTAAGTGAAGGAAATACGGCATGTTTAAGCAACTGGTGGGACATGATAGGTCTGTTTTCAGTGTCCGATGCAAGCCAGTCTGTGTAGTTTCTGCTGACAAATTTGGCAAAGCTGAGATTGGCTTCATCTTTTTGCATTTTCAGGACATCGTTCAAGGTATTGTCATTTGAAGCTTCGATTTTAAGCTCCCAGTTTACCAGTTGTTTATAAATGTCTTTCCATTCATTGTAAGATGGGGAATCGTTGATTTGCATGCCAAGCTTACGGAATTCTGCCTGATAATCCATGCTGGTTTTTTCCGAAAACAGGCGTTCATGGTCAATGTTTTTTTTGATGCTTAACAGGATTTGGTTGGGATGGACGGGCTTAATCAGATAATCGTTGATGCGTGCACCAATAGCCTGGTCCATGATGTCCTCTTCTTCGCTTTTTGTAATCATTACCACAGGCACATCAGGAGCAATGGATTTTATTTGTTCAAGCGTATCTAAGCCGCTCAGGCCCGGCATATTTTCGTCAAGAAAAATAAGGTTATAATTGGTTTGTTGAACCATTTCAATGGCATCTTTACCATTGGTGGCTGTATTGATTGTATATCCTTTATGTTCAAGGAATATGATGTGTGGTTTTAGCAAGTCAATTTCATCGTCTGCCCACAAAATTTTTATATTATTCATAATTATTCGGAAGTAAATAATTCAAAATTAAACAGTATAAGTTGATAAACCTTCAATTCTATATATGCTCTTATTTTTCTTTATCAAAATTCTCGTCTCTCCATTATCTTATCAATGCGTGAGGGCGGAGGCGGTTAGCCTGCTGCCGATAAGCCTTCCAGCTTGTTGCTGCGGCAGAGCGACCAGCGGAAGCTCCTGTCCACAGCACAACAGGCTGAAGGCGAAACAAAGCAGCTAATAGCCGCAGACCGACACCGAATTTGTTCGGGGGCACGCCCAAAAAAACATTATAAACCCTCACTCCATCTCCGCATCTCTCCGTCTCTCCATCTCTCTATCACACTGTTTCTCTAATTAAAACCACATCAAAACTAGCGGTAATTCATACCGTAGAAAGTCAGGTATTTTTTCAGATCCTTGTCTTTTTTCAACTTCTCATAATTGGATTCAGAGATAACAAACTGTGTATAATGTTCCGGATTGAGTTCTCCAAAGACATTCTGATTGTTTTCAATGAGTTTCATGTAATTCATTGATTGTTTTTTTCCTTTAAACGATTTGACAAACACCAGTTCGGTATTTTCATCAATCAAATAATAAAGCACCCTGAAAGTGGCACGACTGAAAGTAAAGATATTGAAATTAGAAATTTCAAACCTGAGTTGTTTTGTGTTGATTTCATTGGTATTGGCACTGATTATATAGTAATGTGTTTCATCCGGGTCAAAATCATAGGTTTCCTCAGCGATTTCTTCCAATGATGGAGCAACGTCAGAGTCAGATGTGTCAGATGGTTGTTCCCTGGTAACTTCAGGTCTGCTTTCCAGATCAGCGAGCAGGGCATCAATATCACTTTCGCCGAGGTATGACAAAATGGAAGTGGCCTTGGGGATCAATTTAGAGTCCGGATATTGTTGAATGAAAGAAGCCAGATTTCTTTTTAATTCGATGTGTTTAATATTGAGAGCGCCAGCCATGATATCCAGGAATTTAACTTTATCCGTCAATTCCGAATCGGGATAATTTTCATAAAAACGCTGACACTGTTGTTTAACTTTTGCCAGCCCTCCCTGCTTATAGTTTGTATAAATGTTTTCATAGGCTTCGGTAGCCTCTTTTTCTTTATCCAAAAGATCCTGCAGGTAATTCGGATTTTTCAAAATTTTAGCATACCGGCTGTCGGGGAACTGATTTATGATTTTTTCTTTGTAGGACTGGCTTTTTGAAGGCTTGTCTTTCTTCTGATACAGTTCATACAGATTATAATAGCTGAGTAATTTATACTCGTGATCGGGAAACCGGGAGTCTAGTTCTTCAAAAGCAGATATTGATTTGTCATAATCATAAAAATCATCGTAATAAATGTCACCGAGGTTAAAAAGGGCTTCTTTAATATTTTGATTTGAAACCGCCATAAGAGAATCAGTAAGGGGGAGGTACTGCAGGTAATATTCCCGGGATTTGTTATCCGTGACCCTGTTTGTTTCAGCGGTGCTGTCGCTTGCTGTACTGTCTTCACCCATGGCATTGTCTGTAATCATAGCCTTGTTGCTGCGTCTCCAATGGTCTTCCAGTTTGCGTTTTCCCCACTTTTTCTGGAATTCGTTGGCTCCAAAGCTCAGTGTGGCCGGATTATAAAAATACCACTTGCCGCCGCTGGGAGCATTTACCTGGCTGGTGCCCCTGCGCTGGTCAAAAAGCATTGAATTTTGTTGTTGTTGTTGTTGCAATTCTTTTTGCCTTTGTTCTTCCTCCCTGACAACCTGTATGAGACTGTCGATTATTTGATTGCGTTCCTTTTTACTCAAACCTGCAATTCTCTGCAAACTATCCTGTGCTTGCACGACATCCAAATTGTTTACCAGTTTATTCAGGTTTTTGCTAAGGCTGTTGATTTCATTAAACCTGGGATGTTCCCTTGAGAGATTTAGGATACAAGTATCATAGTAGGCCTGCGACAGGCGATAATTTGGTTTTTCATAGTAGATGTCACCCAAACGGAGGCAGGATTGCGCTTTTTGGCTTGTGTTGGTCACCGCATGCTCGCTAGATAATTTGTAATGTTCAATGGCTTGTTCTGTTTTGCCATTTTTATATTCAACTTCGGCCAGGGCATAGTATATCTGGTCCATGTACTCAATGTTTTTATCATCTTTGAGCATTTTGGAAAGGAGCTTGTGCATTTCTTTGTATGAGCCTCCCATTTTTCCATAGCATTCGGCCATGTTTATTTTTGCATTGAATTCCAGTTTATAATCGCTGCTTTTTTTGGTGACGATTTCAAAATGTTCGGCGGCTTTGCGGTAATTTTGCTGGTCTTTATAAATCTGAGCAATGATATACTGATGCCGGGTGCGTTGTTTTTTATCTTTGTTTTCTTCGATGGCCTTTTTCAGGTGCGGAATAGCCCTTTCTTCATTGTTTAATGCTAAATAATAAGCTGCATTGAGAATTTCATATTCGGTGTTGAGGTCCTCGGGAAAATTTTCTTCAGCATCAATCTGGTCAATCCATTTTTTGGCTGTTTGAAGGTTATTTGTGGCCAGTGCGGTACGTCCCAGCCATATCATGGCTTCATAGCGAATGGGTTCATTGGGAAATTCACGTAAAAGATACTCAAAATTTTGCCTTGCCGGCAGGAATTCATTCTTAACGAAATAGGCTTTGCCCATGAGTAAATAAGAATCATCCACCCATTTGTTGTATTCATTTTTCTCCATAAATTCCTGTTCATCTTCGGTGAGCCTGCCTTCCTTACGTTTCGGCTTGACTTTTATGGAGTGTTTTTTGATCGTTTTAGAGGCTTTTTTAATGGCTTTATCCATTTCAGAAATGGCTGTTGTGGCTGTCTCTTCATTTCCCAGAAGGTATATGGGCAGGCGGCGGGTAAAGTCAAAATCCATTTGGTCTTCAATGCGTTGAATCCCTTTCCGGTAGGCTTCCCTGCCATTGAAATATACATTATAATGAGCTGTTATGTTGTGGTACGTTCTGTTGAGCCATTTGTTTTTTTCGGTAGAGCATGACAGGCTGATCAGAATCAACATCAACAAAAACAGTTTTCTATGTTTAAAAATGACTTTCACGTTGACACAGTTTAATAACAAATCACCGCAAAGACGGAGACCCGTCTGTCGCCGGGCAAGGTTACAAAGTTTTAAAATTTCAGGGCTATCAAGATAGCACGATAGCACGAGATGTAAAGTGATAAAACTTTATTTCTTTATGTGTTCTTATTTTTCTTCATTTCTTAGCGTCTTTGTGTCTTAGCGGTAAAATTAATGTTGCGTTTTAATTATATAGTTTATTAAATAAACTAAAAAACATCAAAATTATTATCATTCTACAGTAACTGATTTAGCAAGGTTTCTTGGTTGGTCAACATTGCATCCACGCATAATAGCAATATAATAAGAGAACAATTGTAAAGGAATAACGGTAAGCAATGGTGCCAGGGCAAATTCCGTATTCGGCACTTCCACCACATGGTCAGCCATACTGCTAATGGTATTATCGCCTTCAGTAACAATGGCAATGACTACCCCTTTACGGGCTTTTACCTCCTGAATGTTATTCACAATCTTTTCGTAAGATTTATCTTTCGTGGCAATAATAATAACGGGCATGTTTTCATCAATGAGGGCAATGGGACCATGCTTCATTTCAGCAGCAGGATATCCCTCGGCATGTATATATGAAATTTCTTTTAATTTTAGCGCTCCCTCCATGGCTACGGGGTATAAATATCCTCTGCCCAGATACAAGGCGTTTGTAACATCTTTGTATATGGCACTAATTTCTTTGATGTAATCTGCTTGTTTTAAAATTGTGCTTATCTTTTCCGGGATCAGGCTTAATTCTTTTATGAGTTTAGCGTATTTTTTTTCTTTGATAGCGCCGTTTTTATATCCGATTTCCATGGCCATCATAATAAGTACTGTTACCTGTGTAGTGAATGCTTTTGTAGATGCCACTCCAATTTCGGGTCCTGCATGGGTATAAACACCTCCCATTGTAGCTCTGGGGATACTTGATCCCACAACATTGCATATCCCAAGAACAGTAGCCCCTTTTGATTTAGCGAGTTCGATGGCAGCAAGTGTATCAGCCGTTTCACCACTCTGACTGATGGCAATGATAATATCACTTTCGTAGATAATGGGATTTCTGTACCGGAATTCGGAAGCGTATTCCACTTCAGTAGGGATACGCCCGAATTCTTCAATCAGAAACTCACCAACAAGGCCGGCGTGATAACTTGTGCCACATGCGATAATGATGATGCGCCTGGCATGGATAATATCTTTCATCACATAATGCAGACCACCCAGTTTAAGCGCATTAACATCTGGCCTGAGCCGTCCTCTGAAAGTGTCTTTAATGGAACGTGGTTGTTCATGAATCTCTTTCAACATGTAATGGTCAAACCCATTTTTTTCAATTTTATCAACATCCAGTTCCAGTTTTTGAATGATGGGTTTTTTATGATTCTTAGTACTTTTTAAGTTTCGGAGATTCATGCCGTTCCTTCCAATGACTGCCATGTCATCATCATGCAGGTATATCACTGATTTTGTGTATTCAACAATAGGTGTGGCATCGCTGGCAAGAAAATATTCCTGTTCGCCCACGCCAATGACCAGGGGAGACCCTTTTCTGGCAGCAATTAATTTATCTTTTTCATCTGTGCAGGCTACCACAAGACCATAAGCCCCAACCACTTTACTCAAAGCCAGGCGAACAGCAGTTTCCGCATCCAGCTTTCCTTTTATATAAATGTATTCTATAAGATTAGCCAATACCTCTGTGTCGGTATCGCTTTTAAACTCATACCCCCTGTCTTCAAGGCGTTTTTTCAGGCGGGTGAAATTTTCAATGATGCCATTGTGGATGATGATGAATTTTTTGTGCATGCTTTCGTGCGGATGGGCATTGATATCATTAGGCTCACCATGCGTGGCCCACCTGGTATGGCCAAGCCCAATTGTGCCATGCAAATTTTTGCTTTTCACCAGGGAGACGAGTTCAGCAACCTTGCCCTGCTTTTTATATATCTTGCACCCCTCATTAATAATGGCAATACCTGCAGAATCATATCCGCGGTATTCTAATCGTTGAAGTCCGTTAATCAGGATTTTATATGCTTCTTTATTTCCAATGTAACCTACAATTCCACACATAAATTATCAAGGTTATAATGTTAGTAATCCGATGTTATTATTTTAATTTGCATTGGATATTTAGGATGATTACCTCCGTAAATGGCACAATGCCCTGCTGTTGTTCTGTTTTTCAGAGGAAACAAAAACAAATTATTGTCCACTTCTATGGTACCATCATTTTTTACAAGTTCCTGAATATGCAACGGGATATTGAAAATGTATTCACTTTTGTCTTCCGATACGATACCTCCAAAATGTTCTGAATTGGTTTTGTAGTCAGTAAGGTAATCATAGTTTCCATCGTTTTCTTCATAAATGATGGTTAACTGATCAGGGACACCATAAGTATTTTGAAAATCGGGATGTATTTTTACCTGCAGTTGTGCACGATTAATCCCTTTATTTGCAAGTGAATCAAGTTTATCGTCATCTTTTACCCTGATGATGGTTTTCAAACCGGCTGCTGAATGTAAAAATGATATCTCTTCATTCTCCGTATCGTTCAGTGATGATGTTAAATCCGGGGAAGCTGTGTTGTAATCGTGATTAAACATATTGATACGTACGCAGCTTGTATTGATGTTGAAGTCATAGGTGCTTGTATCATTATAGTGCATAACAAGCCGGCTGTTGTCAGAAAGCAGGTTAATATACGCAATGCCTCCTCCCTGAGAGCTTTGTGTTACAGGCTTAAAATAAAAACCTTTAACGTATGACAACAGGCTGTCGTTGTTTTTGAAAATTTCAGGGTTACTGAAAACATCCAAAAAGGACTGATCATCAATTTTCAATATTGAAAGTGAATCACTGGGATTTACAGCTATGTTATAGTTTCCCAGCAGGTACATATTGCTTGCGGTTGTATCCAGTTCCGTTTCATAATCAGAGTAATAGGTTTCTTCGTAATCAAAATCCGTATTGAGGACACGGAACACCTGAATGCTTATGCTGTCGTTTGTGTCTCCGTAGAAACCGCTGTGGTCAAGCACGAATTCAAGGTAATCAGGGGCAATATCCTGATCTTCATCAACATTACTGGAAGACAAGCGTACCTGCGTTATAAAGGAAGCTTCAGTAAGCCCGAAATCGGCTTCATTGATACTGCCAAGGGGACTTATAGAACGTCCGTTGCTCGCTATATTGCTGTCTCTTATGGTATGCGTTTCAACTTGCAATGTATCACTTGCCAATATAATTTTATCAGCTCCTGGTTGTAAGTTGATTCCAATTTCTGAAGCCTCTTCTTCACAGGAAATAAAATAAAAAGCGAGGATCGTAGTAAATATGACTGCGAAGAAAATCCGGAAATGTTTCATATGTATTATTCTTCTTTTAAAATTTTATCATAGAAGTCTGAATATGCATCAACGAAATTTTCCGGGTCTTGGTATTTCAATACAGGAAGATTTTTATCCTGAACGTATTGTTTCAATTCAGGATGGATGTTCTTGCTTCCGTAGATTACAGCATCAGAATTATCAATGGCAATTTTATTCAGGTTGATAAAATCCGGATGCTTGAGTTTTTCCAGGTCTTTCTTTTCAATGCCTTCAAACATAGCAGTATCCATGATTTTGTCACTGAGGGGTTGTTTAAAATCATCTTCGTAAATGCTGTATATGATTTTCAGGTC
This sequence comes from Bacteroidota bacterium, assembly GCA_034721855.1. Lineage (GTDB taxonomy): Bacteria > Bacteroidota > Bacteroidia > Bacteroidales > ML635J-15 > JAQIBY01. The sequence continues at coordinate 17,240 of JAYENB010000332.1, read as the reverse complement.
GTTGAAAAGGGGATCGTCAATGTAGGATTTTTTAAGATAAAGGGGAACAAAAGCAGAAAACCAGCCATGTACATGAACTATTTCAGCAGACCAACATAATTTTTTTACGGTTTCAAGTACACCACGGGCAAAAAAGATAGCGCGTTTACCATTGTCTTCAAATTCTTCTCCTTCTTTATTTTTAACCGTTCCTTTACGGTAAAAAAAATCTTCATTGTCAATGAAATATACCTGCAACCTTGCAGATTGAATGGAGGCTACTTTAATGATCAGGGGATGATCAAAGTCATCAAGAATAAGATTCATTCCTGAAAGGCGTATAACTTCATGCAGTTGGTTTCTTCTTTCATTTATAGAGCCAAAACGGGGCATGAATGTTCTGATTTCTTTGCCTTTTTCCTGAATTCCCTGTGGTAAATGTCTGCCTATGAGCGACATTTCAGATTCCGGCAGATACGGCGTAATCTCCTGAGTAACGAAAAGTACTTTTTGTTTCATCATTGTACATATATAATTATAAGAATGTACAAAAGTAATCATTTTTTGGAGAATATCCAATTTTATACTTCATTGCGAGATTAAATATTGAGATATACAATTGGTTGTGAACATTGAGGTTGACAAATCAAAGATTATGATTTTGTACTGTTCACATAAAAAGTGTATCTTTAACAAAATTATTTGTGACATGGAAATAATATACAATCCGGGTTTCCTGGTTGAATGCATTGATAAATTAACACAAGACGGTTCAGCCAAACTTGGTTTTGTGCCCACAATGGGTGCTTTGCATAGCGGTCATTTGTCTTTGGTACGAATGGCCCGTCAGGAAAACGATATATGCGTTGTATCTGTTTTTGTGAACCCGACGCAGTTCAATGATAAAAATGATTTTAAGACATATCCCCGTTTTGTCGATAATGATCTCAAAATGTTGCAGGATGAAGGTGTTGATGTGGTTTTTATACCTCATGAAAACGATATATATCCAACCCATAATTTGTATAAATTAGATCTTGGGGGCATGGATAAAACCATGGAAGGCAAATTCAGGCCTGGTCATTTTGATGGTGTTGCTGATGTAGTTTACAGGCTTTTCAATATAGTGAAACCTGACCGAGCTTATTTTGGCAATAAAGATTTTCAGCAACTAAAAGTGATTGAAACAATGGTGGAAAACGAAAATCTTGATGTGGAAATTATTGGATGTCCTATTGTGAGAGAACCGGATGGACTTGCAATGAGTTCAAGAAATCAAAGGTTAAATAGAAAAGAAAGAAAAGAGGCTGCCTCCATTTATACGATATTACAACAGGCTGCTGATGTTTATGCTTCTTTTACCCCGGACCAACTGAAAAGTAAAATTGAACGCCAATTAAACAATACCAATCTGCTTAAATGTGAATACGTTGAAATTGTACAGGAAGGTGATTTGAAATTTGTTCGGAAATGGAAAAATGGATGTAAAATGAGAATTTGTGTTGCAGTGTTGTGCGGTAATGTAAGGCTTATTGATAACTATAAAATTGTTACATGAAAAATATATGACCACACAATAAAATAATTATTAATTTTGCAGTGTTAACTGGTAATTCATGTTTTAAAACTATGGTTATGTTTGTAGAAGTAGTAAAATCAAAAATTCATAAGGTCACTGTTACTGAATCGAATTTACAATATGTAGGAAGCATTACTATTGATGAAAAACTCATGGAGGCTTCCAATATTATTGAAAACGAAAAAGTTCAGGTTGTTAATATTAACAATGGGGAGCGTCTGGAAACCTATGTTATCAAGGGAGAGCGAGGTTCCGGGATGATTGCAATGAATGGCCCTGCGGCACGAAAAGCTACGGTTGGTGATGTGATAATAATTATTTCTTACGCACAGATGGATTTTGAGGAAGCAAAACAATTTAAGCCTGAGTTTATTTTTCCGGATCCCGGAGGCAATACAATTGAATAGGTATGACTCATCTACAAAATATAGAACGTAAAATTTTGTCAGATGAACATTTTGATGCGTGGCTGAAAAATAAACGTCCCAACATCACAAAACTTGTTTTCACGAATGGTTGTTTTGATATTATCCACAGGGGGCACGTTGTATATTTGACACAATCTGCCGATTTTGGGACACACTTTATGGTTGCCCTGAATACAGATCATTCAGTAAAACAAAACAAAGGCACATCACGGCCACTGCAGGATCATTATTCACGAGCCCTTATAATTGCTGCTTTTGAATGTGTTGATTTTGTCGTTTTGTTTAATGAAAAAACACCGGCTAACCTGATAAAAAAAGTGGTTCCTGATGTCCTGGTTAAAGGGGGTGATTATAATGTACAAGATATTGTTGGTTATGATACGGTAACCAATGCCGGCGGGGAAGTGCGAACCATTGATTTTGTGCCTGGTTATTCTACTTCTAAGTTGATTGATAAGTTTTAAAAAAAAATATATATTTGTACAATATCAAAAAAACTAAACTATGTTGAGACGTGTTATTTTTTCCATTTTTGCCTTTGTGTTGACAATATTTTTGTTTTCTGGTTGTGCAAAAGTTGAGGATCATCTGGGAGGGACATGGAAACTTGAAACAATGACGGCAGAAGAACCCTATGAAGTGATTTGGTATTTTCGCAGTGATCAGTCACTTGTCAGGGTATGTAATCAATTCAATGATACCTCTGAAAATGCTACACAGGTAGATACAGCATATTATACCATTGAAGATAAATTGACATTTACTGCCATAAAAATAATCGAATCCCAAAATTCATCTTGTCTTGCATATGTAAATGGTTTCTTCAGGGTGGAAAAAATCACTGAAAATCTTCTTGTCATCACACGGTATAAAATGCAAGATGAAACCACAGGTGGTGCATACCTCAGGCGCGAGTTTACTAGGGTGGATTAAAACAGGTTATGGGAAAATCAAAAAAAGTGTATGTTTGTTCTGAATGTGGTTACGAATCTCCAAAGTGGGTAGGTCAATGTCCTTCATGCCATAGCTGGAATAGTTTCAAAGAATTTACAGTGCAAAAAGAAGGGAATGCTTCGTTGCGGACAGGTAAAACAAATGAACCTGCAAAAGCATATCCGGTTAATAAAATAAACATTGCCTCAACAGGCCGGCTTAATTTTTCATACGATGAATTTAATCGGGTGCTGGGTGGAGGACTCGTACCTGGTACTGTAGCTCTTATGGCTGGTGAACCCGGTGTTGGGAAGTCCACATTATTATTGCAGTTATTGCTGCAAACACGTCAATGCAAAACACTGTATTGTGCCGGTGAAGAAAGCCTGCAACAGGTAAAAATCCGGGCTCAGCGTGTTGCTTACAGCGAGGAGACGTCAGATTGTTTGTTTACGGATGAAACGAATATAAATAAAGTGCTTGACCTTGCAGAACAACTGGAATCGAGCCTGATTGTTGTCGACTCAATTCAAACAGCATTTTGCCCTGATGTGGATTCTGTTGCGGGCAGCATTACTCAAATCAGGGAATCTGCTGCACGTATTATTCGTTTTGCTAAATCAAAACAAGTATCATTTATCCTAATCGGGCATATTACAAAAACAGGGAACATTGCTGGTCCTATGGTTTTGGAACATATGGTAGATGTTGTCATGCAATTTGAAGGAGATCAAAATAATTATTACCGCATATTGCGATCACGAAAAAACCGCTTTGGAAGCACACAGGAAATTGGCGTATTTGAAATGAAGCGTGATGGCCTGAATGAAGTCAGCAATCCATCGGAAATGTTTGTGTCTGAACATCATGAACATCTTAGTGGTGTGGCTTATGCTGCTACCATTGAAGGCATGCGTCCCATGTTGATTGAATTACAAGCCCTGGTAAGCAGTGCCGTGTATGGAAATCCCCAACGTACGTCCACAGGCTTTGATATTCGTAGGCTCAACATGTTGTTAGCTGTGCTTGAAAAAAGAGCTGGTTTCCGTTTGAATCAAAAAGATGTGTTTGTAAATATTGTAGGAGGTATCCGCTTGTTTGATCCGGGTATGGATTTACCTTTAATGGCTGCTATTTTATCTTCCGATCAGGATATTGCAGTCCCCGATAAAACTGTACTAGCCGGTGAAGTGGGACTCAGTGGTGAGGTAAGGCCTGCTTCACGTATTCCACAGCGTATATCAGAAGCAGACAGGTTAGGTTTCCGGCGTATCATTGTGCCCGCCATATCAAAAAAAGACATGCCCGGTACGCATCAGATAGAAGTCATTCATGTTAATTCTGTGGCCGGGATGCTGAAAGCATTATTCAAAGAATAAATCAAAAATCGCTAATCGTTAATCCTTGTTCTGAGATCAAAATAAGGATTTTGAACTTCTTGGCTGGTACACCGATTACATGTGCAACATTTCTTCGCCCTGATGTTCTTTTTCCCATTTTTCACAGTCTGTTTCAACACCCAGGTGGTCTGGTTTCTTAAATTTGTCTTCCTGTGTGTACGGCAAATTGGGATTTTTATAGACTTTTTCCATGTACAATGCCCAGATTGGCAGTGCCATGCTGGCTCCTTGTCCTAAACGGATGCCCCGGAAGTGAATGCTCCGTTCCTCACCACCTACCCAAACACCTGAAACCAAACGTGGAGCTATTCCCATAAACCATCCGTCAGAATGGTTGTTTGTGGTTCCTGTTTTTCCTGCAAGTTCAGAAGTAAAATTGTATCTATACCGTAGCCTGATGCCTGTTCCGAAATCAACAACCCCTTTCATGAGGGCTAGGGTTAAATAGGCCGTTTGCTTATCCATAACTTCTTTTTGCATGGGCTGAAATTCCGCCAGCAAGTTTCCGTTTTTATCTTCGATCCGGGTGATAAAGACCGGACGTGTATATATACCTTCATTGGCCCAGGTACAGAATGCCCCTGTCATTTCTTTTAGCGTAACTTCGGCAGCCCCAACGCATATAGAAGGATAAGGATTAATGTGGCTGGAGATTCCCATAGATTTGGCGAGATCAATAACTGCTTCCGGAGAAAATTGCTTCAGAACCCATGCTGATATTTGATTGAGAGATTTGGCCAATCCATATTTCAGGCTCACCATTTCACCTTCGCGTTTAGATGTGGAATATTTTGGTGTGTAAAATTCCGGTTGTTGTCCGGGTGGCATTTTAAAACTGACTTCAATGTTGGGAACTTTTAAACATGGCGAATAATTATTTTGCATCGCAAGCGTGTAAATAAAGGGTTTAAATGTTGATCCGACCTGCCTCCGGGCACGGGATACCATGTCGTATTTGAAATGCTTGTAGTTGATGCCACCGCAATATGCTTTTACAAAACCCGTATGTGGTTCCATGCTCATGAATCCGGCGCGCAGGATTTGTTTATAATAACGAATGGAATCCATCGGTGATATGACAGTGTCTTTTTCCCCTTCCCAGCTAAAAACCTGCATGGATACTGGGGTGTTAAATGCAATATCAATACTGTCCTCACTTACCTCTGCGGATTTCATAACCCTGTATCGTTCACAACGACGTTTTGAATTTTGCATGATTCGTTCGATTTCCTGATTGGTCAGTTGCCATGAAAAAGGAGCTTTGCTTCTGCCTTTTTGTTCTTCATCAAACTTATCTTGCAAATACCCGCCTAAATGTTCGCTTATGGCTTGTTCTGCATATTCTTGCATGCGCAAGTCAATGGTTGTGTAAATCCGTAGTCCGTCACTGTATATGTTATAATTGCTGCCATTGCTTTTGACATTTTTATTGCACCATCCGTAACTTGGATCAACATTCCAACTGATGCTGTCCTGGACATACAGGCGCTGATCAATGTATTCATCAGGATGCGGTTTTGAAGCTGTCAACCATTGCCTGAGTAATTCACGGAAATAGGTGGCATTACCTGTGTTGTGGTCAACTTTACTGTATTTTATGCCAAGTGGTAATTTTTTTATCGAATCACAAATATCTTCCTCTATGAAGCCGTATTTTTCCATTTGGTTGAGCACCACATTCCTCCGGGTTGTGGTATTTTCAGGAAAACGTAACGGATTATACAAGGATGGATTTTTTACCATTCCGACCAACATGGCTGCTTGCTCTGTGTTGAGGGAGTCTGGTGTTGTGCTGAAATATACACGTGATGCAGATTCAATCCCTACGGCAAGGTTAAGAAAATCAAAATGGTTGAGGTACATAACAAGGATTTCCTCCTTTGAGTATGCTTTTTCCAATTTTACAGCAATTACCCATTCTCTGAGTTTTCTGTTGATTAGCTTAAAGGTATTGTCCAGGTCTTCACGTGGAAACAAAAGCTTTGACAATTGTTGTGAGATTGTACTACCGCCCCCTTTGTGGTTGCCTGTAAGTACCCCGGCTGCAACACGGGCAAGCGCACGGAAATCTATCCCTGAATGTTTATTAAAACGAATATCCTCAGTGGCAATTAATGCATTGATAACCTGAGGTGAAATACTGTCAAATTCAGTACGCGTTCTGTTTTCCCTGAAATATGTTCCCAGAAGTTGTTGATCCGATGAAATTATTTGTGTGGCAAAATTTGTTTGCGGGTTTTCTAGTTGTTTAAAACTTGGCATCATACCTGTTTTGCCCTGAATGGTCATTGCAAAATAGAAAATAAGACCAGCCAAAATCACCCCGAACAATCCCCAGAATATCCATAGAAATCGCTTGCGGAAACGTGTAGAAAACCTCTTTTTATTCTTCATATTTATTTGTTTATCTTAAAACACGAAAATAGCTACTTTTATTTGAACATGGCAAACAAATTTCTTTTATTTGTGGAAATTTTCAAAGAAACACAGAAAAGAGAAATATGGAAAATAATCTGGTAATTGTTGAGTCTCCAGCGAAAGCGAAGACAATAAAATGTTTTTTGGGTAAGGAATTTCAGGTAAAATCAAGTTATGGCCACATTCGGGATCTTGCAAAAAAGGGGTTTGGAATAGATATTGAAAATGATTTTGAGCCAAACTATGAAATTTCTCCGGACAAGAAAAAAATCACAGCCGAACTAAAGAAACTATCAAAACAAGCCAAAAATATATGGCTTGCTTCAGATGAAGATCGCGAAGGAGAAGCCATTGCATGGCATTTATCCGAAGTACTGAAGTTGCCGGAGAAAAAAACAAAACGTATCGTTTTTCATGAAATTACAAAAACAGCTATTAACAATGCCATAAAAAATCCACGTGGGATAGATTATAATCTTGTGAATGCTCAGCAGGCAAGACGTGTACTCGACCGGCTGGTTGGATTTAATTTATCACCCTTGTTGTGGAAAAAAATAAAACCCTCACTTTCAGCAGGGCGCGTTCAGTCTGTGGCAGTACGGTTGATTGTTGAAAAAGAAAGGGAGTTTTCCAGTTGCGTTCCGGATTCTGCCTATCGCATTTATGCTGAGTTTTTAAATCCGGAACAACAACAGGTTAACGCTGAATATGCTTTAAAACCAAAAACAAAAGCTGAGGCTAAACAGATATTAACGCATGCCGATACATCAAGCTTTAAAATCACTGACATACAGGTTAAACCCGGAAAGAAATCACCCGCACCTCCTTTTATAACTTCGACATTGCAACAGGAAGCAAGCAGAAAACTGGGTTTATCGGTATCAAGAACTATGCAGGTTGCACAAAAATTATATGAAGCAGGGCACATTACTTATATGCGTACCGATTCTGTAAACTTGTCAAATCTGGCCTTACATACTGCAAAACAGGTGATAGAAAAGGAATATGGAAAAGATTATGTCAAAACCCGGAAATATAAAAGCAAAATAAAAGGAGCCCAGGAAGCACACGAAGCCATCAGGCCTACGTATATAGATAAATCTGTTGCTGGCAGCGGCGCTCAGGAGAAAAAACTGTATGATCTTATCCGTAAGCGTACAATAGCATCTCAGATGACAAATGCCAGTATTGAAAAAACACAGGTAAAAATTGATGGTAGTAAAATGGATGCGCATTTTAGTGCTTTTGGTGAAGTCATTATTTTTCCTGGATTTCTTAAAGCATATAATGTGTCAGGTGAAGATAATCAAGAAACCACAAAAGGGGTTTTGCCTGTATTGAAAATTGGGGAAACACTGTCGATGAACGATATAAAGGCTTTTGAGCATTTTTCAAGTATGCCTGCCCGGTATTCTGAAGCATCGCTTGTTAAAAAAATGGAAGACCTTGGTATTGGACGACCGTCAACTTATGCACCTACAATTTCCACCATTCAGCAAAGGGGATACGTTGAAAAAGGAAAGGGGGAATATAAGACCAGGGAGGTTGAAACCCTGCAACTTGATAACGGAAACCTCATTGAACAAAAGAAAACAGAAAATTACGGTAATGACAAAGGAAAGTTGAAACCTACTTCTTTGGGAATGGTTGTTAACGATTTTCTGATGAAACATTTTAAGGAAATTCTGGATTACCAGTTTACTGCTAAAGTAGAAAAGCAATTTGATGAGATTGCTGCAGGTAACTTGCAGTGGCCAACCATGATCCATGATTTTTATGATCCATTCATCAAACATTTTAAAGAAGTTGAAGGTAAAAAGACAAAACGGTGGGAGCGCGAACTTGGCAAGGACCCAAAATCTAGAAAAATAGTAAAAGCCAAAATTGGGAAATACGGCCCTTATGTACAGCTTGGAAACTCAGACGATGATAAAAAACCAGAATTTGCCAGCCTGAATAAAGGGCAAAATATTGAAGATATTACCCTTGACGAGGCACTTGAACTTTTTAAGTTACCACGTAAACTTGGAAAATATGAAGGATCTGATATTATCATTGGTGTTGGAAGATATGGCCCATATATAAGGTATGATAATAATTTTTTTAGCTTAAAAAACAATGATGATCCTTACACAATAAGTAAAGATAGAGCTGTGGAATTGATTAAAGAGGGGAAGGAAAAAAACAAAAAGAAAGAAATAAAAAGCTTCCCCGAAGATAAAAACATAAAAATTCTCAAAGGCAGATACGGCCCTTACATTTCTTATAAAAAGAAAAATTACAGAATTCCGAAAGGGAAAAAACCCGAAAATATGTCTTACGATGAATGCATGCAAATCGTTAATAAAAAGCAAACTAAGTCCAGAAAATAGCCGTTATATGCCATAGGTGAAATCTCGTTTTATAATAATATTTTAATAATAACCGTTTTAGAATTGTTATTATTATAAAAAGAATTTCATTTTTTTTTGAAATTTTTACGTAGAATTTTGTTTTGAATTAAAAAAGTTGTATTTTTCGCAGATGTTAAAAAAGGTTTGATGTGTAAAAAGTTATTAACAAAATAAAAACTTATTAACAGAAATTGTTAATAAAATTTGTTTGTTAAGAATAATTTTATTTACTTTACCATCCGAAGCCTTAAAAATGGAAGCTATTGAATAATATAACAGATATGAGGCGTTTAATTTTAGGAATTATCTCAGTGATTGTTTTGTCTGCTGCAGCGCATGCACAGAGCGATTCGCAGTTTAGTTTATTCAACTTTAATACATTGAGTTATAACCCTGCTTATGCCGGCAGTAATGAAGCCATATGTGTAACTTCAGTACATCGCCAGCAATGGGTAGGCTTTGAGGGACGTCCTCAAACCACTGTTTTTTGTGCAGATATGCCTATTCCTGCAATAAGCAGTGGCGTGGGGTTAACGGCGTTGCAGGAAAACATTGGATTTGAAAAAAACCTCAATATTTATGCGAATTATGCTTACCGTTTGCCTCTGGCAGTCGGAAATATCAGTTTTGGAGTGAATTTAGGTGTTATTAATAAATCCATTGATGGTGATTGGGTGTCACCTGAATCGCTGAACGGTCAACAGGTATTTATTGATCCTGCAATACCTCATATGGATAGCAAAATGGCTTTTGATGCTGGTTTGGGGGTATATTATAGATTTGACAATCTTTATGCCGGAATTTCAAGCCTTCATTTACTTGAGCCCAAATTCAAGTTCAATGCAAATGACGAATATCAGCCGTATTTAAAAAGACATATTTATTTGGTTGGTGGGTATGTGTATCAATTACCCAACCCTATGTTTGAACTCAAGCCATCAATGCTTGTGCAAACAGATATGGCCACAGTGCAATTCAGCATTAACGGCCAGTTTATTTATAATAAACAATTTTGGGGTGGACTTACCTACAGGTATGATGATGCCGTTGTGCCGATGGTGGGTATTCACCTGATGAACGGAATAAGTGTTGGATATAGTTATGATGTTGTATTGAGTGATATGGCTTCTTACCAGAGCGGTTCGCATGAACTGGTACTCAGGTATTGTTTCAATGCCGATTTCAGTAGATCGCCAGGAAGATACCGTAGTGTAAGACGTTTATAATAAATTAATTTTATGTTGAAGCTTACTAATACCCATATATTATGAAAAAGTTATTGTTCATAAGCCTGATTCTTACAATCATACTCGCCAGTTGTGGCAATTATGGTAGTGGAGATCTCGTAGGTGTTGACCGAGCGATGTGGTACACACCTGATCCCTATGGCATGTTGTTCGTCCCGCCGGGTTCATATAACATGGGTCCAAGCGATCAGGATGTCCCAAATGCAATGACGGCTACATCCAAAACTGTTACCGTTCAGGGTTTCTGGATGGATGAAACCGAAATTACCAATAGTGAATACCGGCAATTTGTTAATTGGGTAAGAGACTCAATGTCCATGACCGTATTGGCTGAAAACCCGCCGGAAAATTATGACGCCGAAGGAAGGGATTTTTTCCGGCCTATTGATGAAACTAGTCCGAATGCTTTAGTACTGGAAGCTATTGGGTATGATTCGTACAACTTTGATGGTTATAGATTGCTTGATTGGAGAAGCAGAATAGATTATGGTGATCCTACAATTAAGGCAGCATTGATTGAAAACAGTAATTTGTATCTAAAACCGCCACCGGAATTGTACCATTTTATGCGTAGAATTGATCTTAACACCAATACCTTATATTATGAATATTATTGGGTTGATCTTAAACAGGCATCTAAAAAACATAGTTTCAGGGAAGACGGCCGGCAAGTAGAACAAAACGTTCAACGTGCTTTTGACAGAGAAGAAGACCATGGACTGAGAATTGGACGTCATTGGAACCCTGAAAAAGAAGAATATGAAGGAACAATAAAAGATAAAGAAGAGCTTAAACGGCAGAGGGAATGGGAAGATTTCGAAGATCGCGATGTGGCAGATCAGTTTGATTTTGTCATGCATGAACGTATTCCTGTTTATCCGGACACACTTTGCTGGATGAGTGATTATACCTATTCTTATAATGAGCCCATGACACAAATGTATTTCTGGCACCCGGCTTATGATTATTATCCGGTAGTTGGAGTAAGCTGGAAACAGGCTGTTGCCTTTTCAAAATGGCGGTCGATGTTGAAAAATGCATATCAGAGAGATACCAGGGATTATTATGTTAATCAATACCGGTTACCCACAGAATCTGAGTGGGAATATGCTGCCCGTGGAGGACTTGATCTCTCTATGTATCCATGGGGCGGATTATACACAAGAAATTATAGTGGTTGCTTTATTGCCAATTTTAAACCCATGAGAGGAAATTACTATGATGATGGTGGTGTACAGACGCTGATGGTAGCAACATATGACCCCAATCAGTTAGGCCTTTATGATATGGCCGGTAATGTAGCTGAATGGACAAGGAATGCATATGATGAATCCGCATTCAGATTTACACACGATTTAAATCCCGATTATGAATATTATGCTCATCCCGATGATCCACCGGCATTGAAACGTAAGGTAATTCGTGGAGGAAGCTGGAAAGATGTAGCTTATTACATGCAAAATGGTACCAGAACTTATGAATATCAGGATTCAGCAAAATCTTATATTGGTTTCAGAAATGTTCGTACATATCTGGGACGGCACCGTGATGATGGAGGTTCTTATTCACAAGTATATTAATAATTAAAACAGAAGATTAACAAACAAAAATTAGCAACTATGAATTTTTCTGAAATTTTTAAAAGTAAAGCTTACCAAAAAATTATGTCCTATGTTTATGGATGGGGTGCATCTGTGGTGCTGTTGGGAGCCATGTTTAAAATTGAGCACTTACCAGGAGCAAGTATAATGCTTATTGGGGGATTGTCAACTGAGGCTTTGATATTCTTTTTGTCGGCATTTGAGCCCTTGCATGAAACATACGACTGGAGTATTGTATATCCGGAATTGGCTGGTATTGATGAATCCATGGATTCGGATGATAGAAAATCAGTAGTTCAATCAAAAAAGACCGCTCTCGAACGTTTTGATGCCATGATTGAAAGCGCTGAAATTTCACCACAATTGTTTGAAAAATTGGGAGACGGACTACGTAAAATGAGTGGAACAGCAGAAAAATTGCAGGATGTTTCAGACGCATCTGCTGTAACCAATGACTATGTTGCAAATTTCCAGAAAGCTTCAGACAAAGTTAATGAATTTGCAGAATCTTATGGATCATCTACACAAAAACTGAATCAGACTGCCGAAAAACTCTCATCTACTTATAATGAGTCTGCAAGTGCTGTTGGTGAATCCGGTAGTAAACTTGTATCTATGTATGAAAAATTCACTGAAGCTATGAACCGGGATTATGAAAAAACAACCGGTTCATCAAATACGTATGTTGATCAACTTGAAAACATGACCAAAAACCTGACAGCATTAAATGCTGCTTATGAATTGCAACTGAAAGGAACCAATGAACAATTAGAGAAAACAAAAGGTCTTTACGGTGGGATGAATGAAGTTATGGAAAGCCTTCAGGATTCAGTAGAGGATACAAAACGATTTAAAGATGAAGTATCCCGGCTTGGTTCCAATCTGTCTGCACTTAACACAGTATATGGTAATATGCTGTCTGCAATGACGGTAAAGTAGGGATAAGGTTTTTGTTTAATGTTTTTAAAAATTAATAAATTTTAAATTATGGCAGCATCAAATTGTCCAGAAACACCAAGACAAAAGATGATAATGATGATGTATTTGTTTTATACAGCATTGTTGGCTCTTAATGTGTCGGGTGAAATTATAGAGGCTTTTGTTTATGTAAATGAAAGTCTTGAAACAACAACAGAAAATTTTCACAGTAAGACAAAAAGTCTTTATTCAAAACTTGAAGGCTTAAATGCAATGCAACCTGAAAAGTATGGTTCAACGCATGAAAAAGCCATGGAGATTAAGAAAGAGAGTGAAAAACTTGTTAAAGATATTCAACGCCTCAAATTTGAAATTGTCAGAAGCGCTGACGGACCGGAGGCAGACATCAATGACATTCAGAAAAAAGACAACCTTGATGCTGCACCTGAAATAATGATTGGTAAGACAGGTCCCATGAAAGGTGATAGCCTCAGAATGTGGGTTGAAAATTACAGAGCGATGTTATTGGGATTAGAGGAGGTATCTGATACCTCCTCAGCGATATATCATAATGTTTCTTCGGCCCTGGCAACAAAAGATGAACTGAAAGGTACTGACGAACCCAAAACATGGCAGGAAAAAATGTTTACAGGGATGCCTCTTGTAGGTTCTATTGCGCTGATGACCAAACTACAGGCAGATGTACGTAATTCAGAAGCTGATGTGATTGAAAGGCTGATTACAGGCGTAGGTGAGTTGGATGTTACCATTACGGATATTGAAGCCGTTGTGAACGCTACAAAATCCTACGTAGTTCGTGGGGGGTGTTATGAGGCTAATGTATTTATTGCTGCGAGAGACACATCCCTGAAACCAACCATCTATTACAGCACCAAGTATCCATTCTACGATACTGTTGATGCCAAAAAAGACAAATATAAAATGCGTGGAGAATTTGGAGTGGATTATGATACCTTACCTGTTGTGGATGGAAAAGGGAAATATATGATTGAAAATTGTCAGAATGTTGGTTCGAAACAGTTTGGCGGCCTCATAAAATGGAAATCAAAAGTGGGGGTAAAACTTTTGCCCTTTAAAACTGAGTATATGGTAGGCCAGGCTGGTTTTGCTGTATCTGCTTCAGGGTTAAATGTGTTTTACCGTGGTATTGCTAACCCCGTTGAGATTTCTGTTTCCGGTTATCCTCAGGAAAATGTAAATGCCTATCTCTCTGGTGGCGGCAGGCTTACACGCCGCGGTGAAAATTACGTTGTTACGATCACCAGCCCGACAACCAGGAAAGTGAATATCAGTGTATCTGTTGATACCGAAGACGGAAAGAAAAACCTGGGAACAAAAGAATTTAGGGTACTCAATGTGCCAACACCTATGGCTAAATTGAACGGCGCATACAGTGAAGGTAAAGTGCACAAAGATGATGTCATGGGAGGAATTCTGATGGCTTCACTTGGTGAAAACTTTTTCCCCTTTGAAGTGCGTTTTGATGTGGTAAGCTTTACGTTTGCATATACTGTCAGAGGGCAGAAAGCCACTATTCCTGTTCAGGGTAGAAGACTGAACAGTGACGCTCAACAAGCCTTACGCGGATTAGGCCGTGGAACTCAGATTAACTTTGAGTCCATTAAAGTGAAAGGGCCTTCCGGCGTTGTTCAAACAGCACCGATAACATTAGAACTCAGATAAATATGAAACGACAAAACATTTTAACGCTTGCTATGGTTTTGCTTCTCACCGGAGCGTTTCTGCCTGTTGAAGCACAGGTAGGGGACGTGCTGGACGGAGCATATATCAGGGAACATGTGCCTAAACGTGAACCAGTGCCACTACAGACCATCAGGGAAGCTGATGCGATGTATTCGAAGCGGATACTGAGGGAAATTGATATGCGTCAAAAAATCAATCATCCGCTGTATTTCCCTTTGCAACCTGTTGATTATCCAGAGGGAAAACAACCTGGCAGAAAACGGGTGAATTTTACTTATCTGGTGTATAATATTGGGGCTTTGAATCCTTCAGAAGCACAACGCAAACCTATGTTTGAATTTGACCCGAAGGATTTTACTAATTGGTACAGAAAACCAATTCCCATTGATGATACAATGGCACGTAAAGATGTACTTACCTATTCTGAGGAAGCAAGAGAAATTGATACGCTAACAGGGCAAATGATTAATGTAACCAAACAAAGATCAATAAATAAACGTGACATTCAATCCATCATTTTATGGGAAGAATGGGTGTTTGATAAACAACGCTCTGTTATGGATGTCAGGATTATTGCCATGGCACCGGTTGCAAAATACCAGGATGTGAGTGGACAGGAATTTACCGAACGCCTGTTCTGGATTTATTATCCGCATTACAGAGACCTTTTTGCCAATCATGAAGTGTTTAATACTTACAATGATGCCGAACGAAAAACCTTTGATGATATTTTCTTAAAAAGAAGGTTCGAATCACATGTACTGATTGAAAGCAATGTCTATGATAACAGGTTTGTCAGAGATTATCTGATGGGAATTGATGCCATGCTTGAAGGAAAACGCATTGAAGAGGAGTTGTTTCAATATGAACATGACCTCTGGGAGTATTAAAATTGTTTTGTCATTATAAAATCAAAAAAAAAAGCACCGCTGGAAATTTCCAGCGGTGTTTTTTTTGATTGTTACTTTGCCTGTTTTTTGTCAGAACCTTAAATGCTGATTCTTCGATAATCTTGCCCGTTCTCCCATTGATTACCGCTTACCGATTACCGATTACTGCTCACTGCTCACCGCTCACCGCTCACCGCTCACCGCTTACCGCTTACCGCTCACGCTTTATCTTCCCCAAATTCCCGCTTGATGTCATTCACAATTTCTTTGATTTCCTGTTCTTTTTCAAAACGGTGGATCAACAGTGCATCTCCTGAATCAACAATAATGTAGTTTTCCATATCATTCACAATGGCTATTTTATCCGGTGGTACGTGTATAAGGCAATCGTGAGTGTTATTCACGATAACGTTTTCACTCCCTGTGATGACATTTTTTGTCGTGGTTTTTTTACTGTTTTCATATAAACTCTTCCATGTCCCCAGGTCAGACCAGCTAAAATCTGCACATAGGGTATATACATTTTTAGCTTTTTCCATTACGCCGTAATCAATGGAAATATTTTTTGATTCGGAATACACTTTGTTAATGAAATCCCGTTCTTCTTTCGTGCCGAATTTATTTCTGCCTTCTGCAAACAAATTATAAACTTCGGGTAGGTGTGTGCTTAATGCTTCCTGTATGTTTTCCGCTGACCAAAGAAAAATACCGGAATTCCACAAAAATTCCTCACTTTCCACAAAAAATTTAGCCAGTTCAGCATTGGGTTTTTCTGTAAATGTTTTAACCTTATTGAACCTTTCGTCAACGTCAGATTTCTCGTTGAGTTGAATGTATCCGTAACCTGTATCCGGCCGTGTAGGCTTTATGCCGATTGTTAATAACACATCCCTTGCACTGACAAAGCCGAGTCCGGTTTTAATGTTGGACACAAAGGCTTCTTCATCAATGATCAAATGATCTGATGGGGTGACAACAACATTGGCATTTTTTGTTCTTGACTGAATGACAAAATTGGCATAACTGATGCATGGGGCTGTATTTCTGCGTATTGGCTCAGTAAGTACATTCTCTGGTTTGACCTCTGGCAGTTGATCAAGCACCAGATTCTTGTATTTATCTGATGTAACAATCAGGATGTTGTCAGGTGGCATGATCTTTTTGAAACGATCGTAAGTTAATTGCAACAGGCTTTTTCCAAGCCCGAGCATATCTATAAACTGTTTGGGTGTGTTGCTGGTGCTCACAGGCCAAAACCGGCTACCAATTCCGCCGGCCATGATAATGCAATAATTCGAATTTTTCATAATATGTTTTATTATTTTCCTTTTGAATTAAGAAAAAAAAACGGAGATAAAAAAATTTCTGTACAAGTTTTATACTATGTTATGAAAATTTGGGTTTAGGAGTTGGAAATTACCTGCCAGCCCTGCTCGTCCCTGTCTGCTTTTAGGCAGTCGGCAGGCTGGTTTATCATCCGTCTTCGCCCTCCGTCTGGGCTCCGCTCCGCCGGGACAGTGTCCGGCGTAAACTTGTCCGGCGTAAACTTGTCCGGCGTAATGAAGTGAAGACGGATGAAGTGAAGACGGATGAAATGAAGACGGATGAAATGAAGACGGATAAATTTACGCTGGACAAGTTTTGGAACTTGTTGTTTGAATTTTGATTTTTCATCATTTGAATTTGTTTAGTATTTAATATCTTAGATTTTATTTTGTGACATATTTTG
>JAYENB010000331.1:27881-30930 GCA_034721855.1 Bacteroidota bacterium | reverse complement strand
CGTTGTCTAAAAAAACGCCTAAATTTGGAGCTTAATTTTTCTGATATGTGGACACTCTTACAAAAGGAGATAAAGACATTTTTCAATTCGGTAACCGGGTACCTAGTAGTGGTTTTATATCTTGTTATCAATGGTTTGGTAATGTGGGTTTTTCATGGCCCATCAAACATTCTGGATGCCGGATACGCCAACATTGACACCTTATTTATTATTTCTCCATGGGTATTTTTATTTCTTGTTCCCGCTGTTACCATGCGGCTCATTTCTGACGAAAAACGCATGAAAACCATGGAATTATTGCTGGTAAGGCCTATATCAGAGTTGAAGATTGTGTTGGCAAAATATTTGGCCGGGCTGGTGTTGGTTATCATTGCATTGTTACCTACCTTATTGTATCTCATTTCTGTTTATCAATTGGGGAAAGTTCCCGGAAATATGGATATGGGTGCCATTGCCGGATCATATATTGGCTTGTTTTTTCTATCAGCCATTTATACAGCCATCGGATTGTTTGCTTCATCATTGACAGGAAATCAAATCATTTCCTTTTTGATTGCTGTTGTGCTGTGCTTTGTTATGTATATTGGGTTTGAGCAATTGAGTAATTTAGCACCAAGTGGTTCCCTAAACAATTTTATTGAATCACTCGGCATCAATTATCATTACCGCTCTATCAGCAGGGGGTTGATTGACACAAGAGATGTCCTGTACTTTTTGAGTGTCATCGGTATTTTTATAATGAGTACAAAACTTGTACTGAAAAGTCGTAAATGGAAATAACTGTGTATTATGAATCGTAAGCAGATAAGAAAACAACATATCGTTCAATTAATCCTTCTTTTGTTGATTGTGGCATTGATCAATTTTATTGGTTCAATTTGGTACCTTAGGATTGATCTCACAGAAGAAAACAGGCATTCTTTGTCTGATACTTCAATTGAATTGTTAAAAGACCTGGATGACATAATGTATGTTAAAGTCTATCTTGAGGCGGAAGCATTACCAGTTGATTTGCTCAGGTTACAACGTAAGGTGCGGGAAATGCTGAATGATTTCAGACGCTATTCCCCGGAAATAGAGTATGAATTTATCAATCCATTTGAAGAAGAAGACAGGGAAATTCAGTATAAAATATACAAACAACTTGAAGAAAAAGGTCTCATCCCAACAGAAATGCGGGAAGGCGGCCCTGAATCATCAAGAAAACAATTGGTATTCCCTGGTGCTATCCTGTCTTATAAAGGCAATGAATACCCCGTTAATTTCCTGGAAAATGAAGGTATAGGTGGATCAGACAAAAAAATCAACAAATCCATTAGCAGGGTTGAGCAAAAATTCGTGCAGGGAATGATGCGGCTAATAAATCCCGAAGTAAAAAAAATTGCTTTTATTGAAGGACATGGTGAACTTGATGAATATCAAACTATGGATATAATGATTTCCCTGAGTGAATTCTATAAAATTGAACGGCTTTCTATTGACGGTGTGTTAGGGGCCCTGGATAATTATGAAGCGGTGGTTATGGCCAAACCTACTCAAAGGGTGAGTGAAAAAGATAAATTTATTTTGGACCAGTATATTATGGATGGTGGGAAAGTCCTTTGGTTGATTGAATGGATGGGCATGAGCATGGACAGCCTTTCAAATCAGCCATCAAGTATGGCGTTGATAAGGGACATCAATATGGATGATATTTTATTCAATTATGGTGTGCGCATTAACCCCGATTTGATCCAGGATTTAAACTGCCTGAGTATTCCTATTACCGTAAATCAACGCAGCGGAGAGCCACAGTTTGAACCCAGGCAGTGGTATTTTTTTCCTGCCGTATCATCAGAAAACAATCACATCATCAACAAAAATGTTACCCTCATCAGAACCCAATTTGTTAGCAGCATAGATACCGTGGGTGAGGACGATAACATTAATAAAACATATTTATTAAAAACATCACCTTACAGCCGCACACTTGGAGTGCCTGTGGAGGTCTCTTTGGATATGTTGCGACGCCCACCGCTGCCAAGGCTTTTCAATGAGGGCAAACAACCCATCGCTGTATTACTCGAAGGGCGTTTTGAATCCAATTTTGAGGGCCGGATTCCACTGGAATTTGTAAGAAACAAAGACATCGGTTTTAAACCAGAAAGCAAACCCACAAGTCAGATTGTAATATCCGACGGAGATATGATACGTAATTATGTGCACCAAAGGGGAGAAAGAAGAGAACCTTTTCAACTTGGAGCCGACAGGTATTATCAGCAACAATTTACGCCGGGCAATAAGGAATTTCTCATGAATGCTGTGAATTACCTTTGTGGGGATGAAGCCTTGATAAAATTGAGAATGAGAGACATTAAATTACGGCTCCTCGATAAAGGTAAAGTACGTGAACAAGGTGTTTTCTGGTCAGTGTTTAATACAGTTGTCCCCGTAATAATCATTGTTTTGCTTGGACTTACGCTCATTATGCTGAGGCGATATAAATACACGAGGAAAAATGTTATTAATAAGTTATAAATGTTAATAATAGTTAAAATCGGTTACTTATGAGACCAACACCAGAAATGAGAGGTGTTAGGGGTTAGGAGGGAAACTTTTCCTAAATCCTAACACCTATTAATATTAACCGGTATTAACCATTTTTAACTGATTAATTAAGAACAATTAAATATTATAGAATAATGAAAAAAAATAATCTCATATTACTGATCAGTTTTCTGATTTTATTGATAGTAGCAGTAATCTTGTTTTTTACCCGTTACGAAATCAAAAAAATTGAGGATAACGGAACATCGAAACTTCGTATTGAACAAAAAAAATCAACATTAGATGTGTTAAGGGATTTTGCTGTACAAGATACGGCTGCAGTAGATAAAATTTTCCTTGTGGATAAAGAAAACAACGAAATACTCCTCGAAAGGCAAAATAAAGATACCTGGACGGTGAATGAAAAATACACGGTTAGAAAAGACCTGATGGACATATTGCTTGAAACCATCCGCAGGATTGACGTTGCTAATCCCGTTCCGAAAGCTAAACAGGATTATGT
>JAYENB010000331.1:0-27781 GCA_034721855.1 Bacteroidota bacterium | reverse complement strand
AAAATAAAGATACCTGGACGGTGAATGAAAAATACACGGTTAGAAAAGACCTGATGGACATATTGCTTGAAACCATCCGCAGGATTGACGTTGCTAATCCCGTTCCGAAAGCTAAACAGGATTATGTGCTGCGCGATTTGGCTGTCAACGGCATAAAATGTGAAATATACCAGGATGATAAATTGAAAAAAGTGTATTACATTGGTGGGGTAACCCAAAATAATATGGGCACATACATGCTCATTGAAAATTCAGCAGCCGCTTTTGAAGTGTTTTTGCCTGGATTCTCAGGGTATTTGACAACAAGATACAACACAAACTTAAAGGAATGGAGAAGCAGAAAAGCATTTTTGTATGATCCGGATGACATTGCTGAAATCGAAATTGAATATCCCCAGTCTCCTGACCAAAGTTTTAGGATAAAAAACCATGGCCTCAATGATTATACAATCGAAAAAATACCATCGGGCAAACCTGTAACTGACTTTGATACTATTGAAGTAAAAATGTTAATATCCCGTTTCAAAAATGTGGGGTTTGAATATTTTCTTCCCTCTGATGAACAATCTAACAAGCTTGATTCCCTTAACAGTTTACAGCCTGTATCAATATTCAGGGTAACTGACAATGAACAAGAAACCAGGGAATTAAAATGTTACCGGAGACCGAATTTTAAACAATTGATGGATGACGATGGCAACGTTTATCCTTATGATATACACCGTTTGTATGGAGTTATCAATGACGAGGTGGTGGTGATGCAATACAGGACTATTGACCCCTTATCTGTAAAATTACAGACTGTTCACCGAGACGCTGAGAAATGACGATAGCGAGAAGGCACGATAGGGCGATGGGACGATGTAACGACAGCATGAATTCACGATGGGGCGAGTTGGCGATGTGGTGAGTTGGGGGGGGTCGTGTTCCGTGTTCCGTGTTTCGTGTTCCGTGTTTTCCGTCTCCACTTCATTTCGCCGGGCAAGCTATGTTTCGTGTTCGCCAACTCGCCATATCGTGCATTCGTCCAATCGTTTTTTCGTGCAATCGTGCTATCATGCAATCGTGACTTTGCGTCTCTCCGTCTTCACTGCGTTACGCCGGACACGGTGGCGACTTTGCGGTGAGGAGTTACTTTTACTGATACTGATTAGTTACAATATTTGATATGGATAAAATAAAAACACATTGTTGATAAATATTTGACATATTTGTTTTTTTGTGTGATTAAATATGTATTTTTAGCTTTGATTTTTTAAAACGATACGACAATGAATTTTGTAATTTCAAGTACAGCATTGCTGAATAGACTACAACTGGCAAGTAAGGTTGTAAACAGTAAAAACACACTGCCGATTTTGGACAATTTCCTGATTAAGCTTGAGGATGATGAGCTGAAAATTACGGCTTCCGACCTTGAAACAACATTGACAACCAGTATAAAACCTGACAGTGTTGATGGAAATGCCACTGTGGCGATTGATTCACAAAAGATTCTTGAAATCCTGAAAGAATTTCCCGAACAACCACTGACATTTCAGATTGACACAGAAAGCATGAAAGTGGACATCAAATCTGAAAATGGGAAATTCAGCCTGGTTGGGCAAAGTGGAGATGATTTTCCAAAAACTCCAGAATTGAAACAAGACCAGGTCAATCGCATTGATGTTGAGCCTGAAATATTGTTCACAGGCATTACAAGTAGCATTTTTGCAACAGCAGATGATGAGTTACGCCCCATCATGAATGGCGTACTCATTGAAATTTCGCCTGATAATATGACTTTTGTGGCTTCCGATTCACATAAACTTGTACGTTATCGCCGTAAAGATGCGTCAGCCGATATGGAAGCATCCTTTGTGTTGCCCAAAAAACCGGCAGCCATATTGAAAAATATCGTGACCAAGGCTGAAGATAAGCTGACCATTGAATTTGATGATAAAAACGCCATTTTTAGTTTCAAGGGATTTAGCATGGTATGCAGGCTAATCGAAGGCAATTACCCAAGTTATAATTCAGTAATACCCACTGAAAATCCCTATAAAATGGTAGTTGACCGTGTTGAGTTTTACAACACCCTGAAACGTGTTTCAATTTTTTCAAACCAGGCAAGCAACCTCGTTAAATTAAATATTTCAGGTAACAGGTTGAGCATTTCAGCACAGGACATTGATTATTCCATATCAGCCAAAGAAGATATCGCATGTCAGTACGAAGGCGAAGAAATGACGATTGGATTTAAATCCTTGTTTTTGCTTGAAATATTAACCAACCTGAGCACAGAAGAAGTGTGCCTTGAGGTTTCTGATCCTACCAGGGCAGGCCTTATTTTACCAAAAGACAACGACAACCCCGATGAAGAGATACTTATGTTATTGATGCCTATGATGATAAATAATTAGTGGCTGCATTCTGAAACAGGACTGATTGAGTTTTTACATACACAAACGTTATGTGTAAGTCGGAACAAAACAAAAAGAGAATAAAAATTGATTTCAGAATAGAACATAATTAATTGATTATTTTTATGAATCTTGAACTAACAAAACCCCTTGTATTTTTTGATATCGAATCCACCGGTATAAACATTGCCAAAGATAGGATTATCGAAATTGCTTTTTTAAAATTATTCCCTGATGGGAGCCAGGAATCAAAGTTGCAGCGCATAAATCCTGAAATGCATATCCCGGAAGAAACAACCCAAATTCATGGTATTTCGGATGAAGATGTGGAAAAGTCCCCTACCTTTAAACAAGTGGCCAAAAAATTTACCGATTTCATCGAAGGTTGTGATCTTGCCGGGTTTAATTCCAATAAATTTGATATCCCTATGCTGGCCGAGGAGTTTATCCGCGCCGATGTGGATGTTGATCTGAAACGCCATAAAAACATTGATGTACAGGTGATTTTTCATAAAATGGAACAACGCACCCTAAGTGCTGCGTATAAATTTTATTGTAAAAAAAAGCTGGTCAATGTTCATTCTGCCATGGTTGATACCACTGCTACCTTTGAAATACTGGATGCACAGGTAGAACACTATAATGCTTTGAAAGCAGATGTTGATTCCTTGTCAGAGTTTTCAGCTCACAAAAAAAATGCGGATTTTGCTGGCAGAATTGTGTACAATGATAAACAACAGGAAGTCTTTAACTTTGGAAAATACAAAAACATGCCTGTTGAAGATGTGCTTTCAAAAGACCCGTCTTATTACGGGTGGATGATGAAAGGAGATTTTCCCTTATACACAAAAAAAGTGTTGACCAACATCAAGTTAAGGGCAATGAAAAATAAAAAATGATTTGCTAATCAGGAACTTAATTTAGTGATAAATCTGTGGCAATACATTTTAACTAACAATTTATTATGTGCAAGTCGGAACAAATCAAAAATCGTTAATCCTTGTTCTGAAATCCCACACTAAACATAGCCAAACCGTTAGTTTCAAAAATGAAGATTATCTGCATAGGAAAGAATTACCTTGATCATACAAAGGAAATGCAGACTGAGCTTGAAAATAGCCCTGTGTTTTTTCTTAAAGCCGATTCCTGCCTGCACAAAGGACACAACCCTTTTTTTATTCCTGATTTTTCTGATGATGTGCATTATGAAGTTGAGATTGTATTGAGAATTGGTAAATTGGGACGTAGCATCCAGGAAAAATTTGCTCACCGTTATTATGATGCCATTTCCGTAGGCATAGATTTTACTGCCCGCGACCTCCAAAATGAATGCAAGAAAAAAGGCTTACCCTGGGAGATATCAAAATCCTTTGACCAGTCTGCATGGGTAGGCAAATGGATTGATCCTGCTCCGTTAAAATCATATGAGAATTTGAATTTCTGGCTGAAAAAAAATGATAAAACGGTGCAATCAGGATATACTCATGATATGATTTTTTCACCTGACAATATCATTGCCTTTGTTTCCCGGTTTATGACATTAAAAACCGGTGACCTTATTTTTACCGGGACACCCCAGGGTGTCGGCCCTGTAAACACCAATGATTTCATCACGGCCGGAATAGGCAATGAGACACTCCTGCATTGCCAAATCAAGTAAATATGTTCTATAACATATTTAAGTTTGGGTTTCCCTTTAAAAATCATGTCAAAAACTGGGCAAATTTTTTAATTTTGTTTGGCTTAAGTATGTCTAATTTTAAATATCAGATAATCAATGGATTTAATAAAAAGGGTAAAAGACAATGCCCGTAAGCACAACAAACGGATTGTGCTCCCCGAAAGTCTTGAAGAAAGAACCTTGGAGGCCGCTGATCAGATCATTGCAGAAAAGATTGCAGTTCCAATACTTATCGGCTTGCCTGAAGAAATTAAAGCAAAAGCTTCAGAACTGAAATTATCTCACATCAATGAAGCAGTTATTTATAATCCCGCCAGCTTTGAAAAAATGGATGAATAT
The DNA here is from genome assembly GCA_034721855.1 of Bacteroidota bacterium. GTDB lineage: Bacteria > Bacteroidota > Bacteroidia > Bacteroidales > ML635J-15 > JAQIBY01. The sequence continues at coordinate 23,359 of JAYENB010000331.1, read as the reverse complement.
GTTGATAAGCTGGTGGAATTACGTAAACACAAAGGAATGGATGCAGAAAAGGCAAAAAAAACATTGCAGGATCCCTTGTATTTTTCTGTTATGATGATCAAGCAGGGTGATGCAGACGGAGAGGTTGCCGGAGCAATGAATGCAACCGGTGATGTTTTGCGGCCTGCATTTCAGATCGTCAAAACCAAACCGGGAATAAGTGTGGTTTCCGGCGCCTTTTTTATGATACTACAAGATAAGCAATTTGGAGACGATGGATTAATTGTTTTTGCCGATTGTGCTGTGCATCCCAATCCCACCGCTGAAGAGCTGGCTGAAATTGCTGTGTGTACAGCCGAAACAGCCAACGCCATTGGAGAAATGGACCCACGTGTGGCCATGCTCAGCTTTTCCACCAAAGGATCAGCGAAACATGAAATGGTGGACAAAGTAGTAGAAGCCACTGACATTGCCAGGCAAAAATCACCAGGTCTTAAAATTGATGGAGAATTACAGGCTGATGCTGCCATTATTGATTCCATTGGTAAAAAGAAAGCCCCCGATAGTACAATAGCAGGGAAGGCAAATGTACTGGTATTTCCGACACTGGAAACTGGAAACATTGCATACAAACTGGTTCAGCGCATGGCAAAAGCTGAAGCAATCGGACCGGTATTACAAGGCATGGCAGCTCCCATCAATGACCTTTCACGCGGATGTTCTGTCAGTGACATTGTGAACCTTGTGGCCATTACTGCTAACCAGGCAGCCAAAAGTTAATAACAATTATAAATGTAATTCTATGAAAATATTAGTTTTAAATTGCGGAAGTTCCAGCATCAAATATCAGCTGCTGGAAATGAATGATGAACCCTTGTTGCTTGCTAAAGGCTTGCTCGAACGTATTGGTTTGGAAGAAGGAATACTAACCCATACACGTCCCGAAAAAGACCCTTATGAAATCAAAATTCCCATTGCTGATCATACCATTGGAATCAATCTTTTGCTGGATGCACTGACCGATCAGGAACATGGGGTGATTGATAGCCTTGATGAAATCAATGCCGTTGGTCACCGCGTGGCACACGGTGGTGAATTCTTTAGTGAAAGCAGTTATATTAATGCCCAGGCTAAAGTATATATCGGAGAATGTTGCGGTCTTGCACCTTTGCATAATCCTGCCAACCTGAAGGGTATCGAAGCCATGGAAAAATTATTGCCTGAAGTGGATCAGGTAGCGGTATTTGATACATCATTTCACCAGTCGATGCCGGAACATGCTTTTCATTATCCCATCCCATACGAGTATTATGAGAAATATAAACTACGCCGGTATGGATTTCATGGAACGAGCCATAAGTTTGTGGCGCAGAAAGCCTGTGATAAGCTTGATTGGAATATAAACGAAAAGAAAATAATTACCTGTCACCTTGGCAACGGTGCTTCAATATGCGCTATAGACAAAGGTGCTTCTGTGGACACCAGTATGGGTTTTACCCCTGTGGAAGGCCTTATGATGGGTACCCGTGTGGGTGATTTTGACCTGGGTGGCTTACTTCATCTGATGGAAAAAGAGAACCTAAGCATTGCAGAAGCCAACAACCTCATCAACAAAAAAAGCGGACTGAAAGGATTCTCTGGCATATCAAGTGATATGCGTGACCTGGATGAAGCTGTTGAAGCAGGTAATCACCGGGCAGACCTGGCAAAAGAGATGTTCGCTCACCGTGTACGCAAATACATCGGCTCATATGCTGCTGTCATGAATGGCCTTGACCTGATTATTTTTACCGGTGGCATTGGTGAAAATGATAGCAACACCAGGGAGCGTGTGCTTTCACACATGGATTTTATAGGTGTGGATTTTGACCGGAAAGCCAATAATTGTCGGGGTAAAGATTGCTTACTTGTAAGTACTGAAAACTCCAGAGTCAAAGCTATGGTGGTAACAACCAATGAGGAGCTTGTGATTGCCAGGGATACAAAACGCATCGTGTCTGAATTGTAACACTGTTTTTAACTGTGAACGTTTACAAAAAATATAAATTATGGCACTGAAAAAACTAGATGAGTTGATTGGTATCGCTCAGAAAAAGAAAACCAGAAGAATGGTAGTGGCTGCTGCAGCGGATGCACATGTGCTTGCTGCTGTAAAAGAAGCTATGGATAAAAACATTGTTTCGCCTGTGCTGGTGGGAGATGCTGAAAAGATAAAAGCCGTAGTTGAAGAAATCAGCATGGATGCACGTAAGATTGAAATTATCCATGAACCGGATGATAAGAAAGCCTGCCAGCGGGCTGTGAAGCTCATTAAAGAAGGAAAAGCAGAAGTGCTTATGAAAGGGCTTGTGGCTACTGCTGTTATACTGAAAGCGGTACTGGATAAAGAGTACGGACTAAGAAAAGGTTCTACCTTGAGTCATTTTGCATTGTTTGAATCCCCTTTTTACCACAAATTACTTGGAGTTACCGATGCAGCTATGAACGTGGCACCAGAATTTAAGGATAAAATTGCCATTGTCAACAATGCAGTGGAAGCTATGCATGGAATAGGGGTTAAAATACCCAAAGTGGCTATTTTAGGCCCTTTGGAAACCGTGAATCCAAAAATTGAATCCACGGTACACGCTGCCATGCTTTCTGTGATGAACAAGCGTAATCAGATTAAAAACTGCATTATCGATGGTCCCTTTGCTGTGGATAACACAGTAAGCAAAGAAGCCTGTGAACAAAAAGGCATAAAAAGTGAAGTGGGAGGTGATGCGGATATTCTGGTAGCCCCTGAGCTGAATGCATCCAACATCTTGTATAAAACACTGGCTTTTCTTGGTGGAGCAACCTCAGCAGCGGTAATCATGGGAGCAAAAGCACCCATTGTGCTGACATCTCGCGCCGATACCGAAAGGGCGAAATTATTATCAATTGCATTTGCTGCAGCTATGGAATAAAAAAAGAAATATAACTATGACAACTTACAGATTACTTATTGTTAACCCCGGATCAACATCCACAAAAATTGCAATCTTTGAAGGTGATAAAAACGTGTTTCAGAAAAACTTGAAGCATTCACGTGATGAATTGTCTGCGTTTGCAAGCATTACAGACCAGGATGGATTTAGGAAAGAAATTGTGCTGAATGAAGTAAAAACAGCAGGATATGATGTCAATAAAATTGATGCAGTGATAGGCAGGGGAGGATTGGTTAAGCCCATTCCTTCGGGCATATATCTTATCAACGAAGTAATGCGAAAAGATTTGAGAAATTCGCCGCTGGGAGAACATGCCAGTAACCTTGGAGGCTTAATAGCCGATGACATTGCTAAATCCATAGGAAGGGCAAAAGCTTACATTGCTGACCCTGTGGTGGTGGATGAAATGGAAGACATTGCACGGGTTAGTGGAAATCCGAATTTCAAGCGCATTTCTATTTTTCATGCATTGAACCAAAAAGCCATTGCCAGAACCTTTGCCAAGGAGGCAGGGAAAAATTACAATGAATTAAACCTGATTGTAGCTCATCTCGGAGGCGGAATTTCCGTAGGGGCACATCGAAAAGGCAAAGTTATAGATGTCAACAATGCCCTTGATGGTGATGGGGCTTTTTCACCTGAACGAAGCGGTGGTTTGCCGGTAGGCCAATTGGCTAAATTATGTTTTTCAGGTAATTATTCACTCAAAGAAGTGAAAAAAATGATCAAAGGAGAAGGCGGTTTGGTAGGATATCTTGGCACAAACGATGCTTATGAAGTGGAACTTCGTATTGAGAAGGGCGACAAAAAAGCTGAATTTATTTTTGATGCCATGGCCTACCAGGTAGCCAAAGAAATTGGATCCATGGCTGCTGTTTTAAAAGGCGAAGTGGACGGCATATTGATGACAGGCGGCATCGCTCACAGCAAAATGTTCGTTGAGTTTGTTGAAAAGATGACAGGCTTTGTTGCTCCTGTAAAAGCCTATCCCGGTGAAGACGAAATGGAAGCACTGGCGAAAAATGGATTAATGGTTCTTAACAATGAAATAGAACCAGCTATATACAAATAAATTCAATCATCATGAAAAAAATACATCAGACAGATAAGGCTCCTAAAGCCATAGGACCTTATTCACAGGCTGTAGAAATCAACGGCATGTTATTTATTTCCGGGCAGGTACCTGTTAACCCGGAAACAGGAAAAATACCAGAAGGTATTGAAGTTCAGACAAAACAGGTTATGGAAAACATTGGTGCCATTCTAAATGAAGCCGGTTATGCATTTAATGATGTGATAAAATCCACATGCTTGCTCAGCGACATGGCTAATTTTAAAGCCATGAATGAAATTTACGGTAGCTATTATGAACAGAACCCACCGGCCAGGGCAGCATTTGCAGTAAAAGAACTGCCACTTGGTGCGTTGGTAGAAATTGAAACCATCGCTGTGAAATAAGTTTGGTTGTCACGGAGAGTTAAATGGAATTTTATGATTTTGGGAAAATTTCTTGGATAAGGGAAACACAAATACCACCTTAAATCCAAACTTTTAACTAATATAATTATGAATAGAAACTGATTTTTTGTAAATTTGGAACAAATGGTTTATTATGAACTTACAAACTGAAAAACTTGAGTTAATGAAATTAATTCTGGAAACAGACATTTACGCATATTGCAATCAATAAGGAAATTATTAAATAAAAGCTCAGATACGGATTTTTGGAATAAATTGACAAGTGAGCAAAAAAATAATATAGAGACAGGAATAAAGGATATTGAAAAAGGAGATGTTGTAGATTATGATGACTTTCTGATGAAACATAAGAGATGAGAAAGATAGTTCTTTCTAAGCGTGCTGAAAATAAACTTGATAACAGAATGAATCCTAATAAATTGAATAAAGAAATATAATAATTATTTTTCTATCAGATAATTTAGTTTTGTTTCATAATCAAGATAATATGCTCTTTTTGCAGCATTATCAAGAAATGAATTCTCAATCAACGAGAAATTTTTAAGGTGAGCATCCCCGTTGGAAAAGAGATAATTAAATACTATCATTTTAAATAGCTTTTCAATTTCAATTTGCCAGGAGGGTACATACTTTTTTAGTAATTCGCCAACTTTTTTATAAGAATATGTGTACTTGAAATCGGCACCTTCGTTTTGTTCTGTTTTCCCTGCAAGACTTGCAAAATTTTCTACTCCGTATCATCCTGCGATATTCCCAATTCTTTTCTTCGGTTTTTTATTATTTTTCCTAAATGAGCACTTGACATTATATTGTTATTTAGATGTAAATAATACTGCAATTTATTTAAAATAACAAGTAAATTCCCAAAATATTGTGATATATGCATAAAAAAAGATGTTTTGAATAATAAAAGAATTCAGTCTAAAAAGTAAAAATAACAAAATTTTCATAATTTTGGCTACACTCGGCATAGTCAAAGCAAGCTTTGCCTCTGCCCTCGTTTGCACAAAATTTCCCACCAAGGCACAAAGACCCCAAGTTTCGCAAAGTACTGGTATTCAATAAATTTAACTTTGTGATTTCTTTGTGTCTTAGTGGGATAAAATGACTTTTTAGATTGGGCTCATAAAATAATAGAACAACGAATAAAGAACAACGAATGAAACCCCCGATACGACTGTGTTTTCCTTTATTTCAAAATTCGTTTTTCAAATGTTCTATTGTTCAAATAATACCACCAACCATTGAGAACTTAAAAAAAATCCTATGTGAAATTCTATGTGTCCTATCTGCCTATGTGGTTCAAATCAGGTTAGTAATCTGCCCGGACTTCTGAACATAGGACATAGAAAGCACATAGATAACAAAACTTGTCCGGCGGTAAGTTTATCCGTCTTCATTCCATCCGTCTTCACTTCATTACGCCGGACAAGTTTACGCCGGACACAGTCCCGGCGAAGACGGAGTAAAGACGAACAACGAAGACGGAAAACCCGAAATCTGAAACTCGAAACACGGAACTCGAAACAAATTCAGACTACCCGTTTATCAATGTAATTGGAATTAAACAGGCGTAAAGCGCCCATATAATCCACATTGAATTCAAGTAAATCACCTACCTGGTAATTCTGTTCGTTTTTATCAAGGTCCATAACTATCATATCTGAACTGGCACCGGCTACTTCCACATTGGGGTCAACTGGGGTAAGGTGTTCAGTCTCTATGTCAAGTAGTCCGACATCCAGGATGGCACGATAGGATGTTTTTCCGTATTCATCTTTATCAAATTCAAAACTTTTGCCTTCCACATTTTGTCCCATATCACCCTCCGGCACTGTGGGTTTTTTTGTCAATTCAATGATTTCGGCGTACAGTTTCAACACGTCATTTTCCATGGCTTCCAGTTTGGAACCGTCATATACATTGGTTCCCATAAACAGGGTTTCGCCCACCCGGAAATGGTTAATGCCTTTTGGTAATAGTTTTTGTTTGATAAGTGGAATGGTAACAGAAGAACCGCCGGATACATATTTTATCTTACGATTGAATTTCGCTTCAATCAGTTGTTTATACAAGTTGAGTTGTGTCAATTTATCCTGATTGGGTAATACGCCGTATAAGCAGGTAAGGTTTGTCCCTATCCCAATAACACTTATATTCGGTAATTTAAATATCTTTTCATAAAAATCTATCACATCATTGCGCATTACCCCTTCACGAAGCTCACCCATTTCGAGCATAATGATGACTTTGTGTATTTTGTTTTGTCTTTTAGCTTCCTCAGACAGCAGTTCAATGGTGCTCAATTGAGTATTCAGGCTAATATCAGCATATTTAATAACTGATTTTATGGCGCGTTTTGCAGGTGGTTTTATATATATTGTCTCTACATCTTTGTTGATGTATTTTATGGTTTTAAGATTACTAACCCTGGAATCACATACCTCTTTAATTCTCAGATCAATAACCTCTTTCAAATAAGTTTTGTTTCCACAGAGCATTTTGGTAACAACTGCCCATTCAATATTGTGCTTTTTAAAAAGCTTATCCAGGTAGTTATAGTTGCGTTTTAATTTTTTACGGTCAAGGAGTACAAAAGCCATAGCATTATTTGTTATATCTCATTTCCATGTATTTGCTGGTAAATCCAACTTTTTGATAAAGAAAACGGGCGGGATTGTTATGTTCAACGTGCAGCTTCACATCGCCTTCAGCAATATCCAGTGTTTTTTTCGTTAATTTCTTGCCAAGTCCCTGTCCTCTTTGATCGCGGTGTACAGCAATATAAACAAGAATATTATCGGGGATGTAACCTCCCATGCCTGTTTTGTTTACCACAACGGCTCCTTTAATGTCTTCGCCTTCTCTTGCCACAAGCACAAAACCGCCAAAGGATTCAATGTCTTTAAATGCGTAATGTATTGATTTCATGATGGCTTCACGCGGATCTCCAAACTCATCTAAGTGTTTATAAAGAAAATCGCCTACTTCTTCTTTTTCAGTCTCAGATAACGGTTGTTTTTCAGTAAATAATTTAATTTCCATAACATTTAATTTTAGTGATTACTATTTATTATTGATTAATTACAATAGATTATGTGTGAGAGTTAATTTGGTTTATCATCTTGTAAAAGATAAATGAAAATCAAAAATAAACAATATCACAGTAATATGCAAATCTGAGCTGTTGTAATTTCAAAACACAATAGTAACTGGCTGATAGTGATGAAGGAAAGTAAACAGGACTCAATAATAAATGGTAATATTATTATCTCCGGAAACACAGTAAATGGTTTCGACAACAATTTCGCCATTATTATCGGTTGTTGTATATTCTAGTGTAACCTCATCGTTTCCGGCTGTTTGATATGTCATGGTTGTGTCAACATCAGCTCCGGTTAAAACCGAGAAAGTGGAATCACTGCAATCCTGGCAAACATCAGGAATGCCTTTGATCCGGATTCTGAATTCATCTGATTCGGATGGGGAATTCTGATTTTTAATATGTACATCCAAATGAGCTTTTACCACTACCTGCATACTGATTTGTTTTGAAAATGTAAAATTGTTCGATGAAAATTCCAGGTATTTTTCACGGTAATTGTTATGTGTAAAATCTATGCGGTAAACACTGGCTCTGATCGGATCAAATGATATTTCAAATCCGCCGCTGTGATTGGTGTAAGTGTCTTTAATGGTCTGAAAATTATTATTGAAACTTCCCTGTTCGATTACCTGGGCACGGAGTGATATTAATCCATCTGACACCGGATCATTGTTGGGATAAACGCTTACCGTGCCAAACACTTTTGATGGTTCATCCTTATCACAACCTGTTAAATAAATCAGCAATGAAATTAATAACACTATAATATAAAGAGATTTCATACTATGGATACGAAAATTACGTTAAGATGTTTTATGATTAAAATATTTTTCATTATCCTCAATTTTTAAACAAAAATAACAAATATTATGGGAACATTAACGCATTTAGAGCCTTCAGTTGTCTGGAAACAATTTGAAGACATTTGCCAGGTACCGCGTCCATCGAAGCGGGAAGATAAAATAATACAGTTCATGCTCGACTTTGCTAAAAAGCATGATCTTGAAGCTAAACGGGATGAAATTGGCAATGTCTTAATCACCAAACCGGCCACCAGTGGTTATGAAAACCGGAAGACAATGGTTTTACAAAGCCACATGGACATGGTGTGTGAGAAAAACAAGGGTGTTGACATTGATTTTAATAATGATGCCATTACCCCGGTTGTTGATGGTGACTGGGTAAAAGCAAAAGGCACAACACTGGGAGCCGATGATGGCATTGGCATGGCAGTTCAAATGGCATTGCTTGCATCGGATGAATTTGAACATCCAAAACTGGAATGTTTGTTTACTGTAGATGAAGAAACAGGTTTAACGGGAGCTTTTGCTTTAAAATCAGGCTTTTTTGATGGTAAAATCCTGATCAACTTAGATTCTGAAGATGAGGGTGAAATTTTCATTGGGTGTGCTGGTGGTATAGACACCAATGCCAGGTTTACATACAAGAAAAAGCCCGTACCAAAAGATCATGTGGCATTGAAACTTGAAGTTGAAGGCTTACATGGTGGCCACAGCGGTGATGAGATTCACAAAGACCTTGGTAACGCTAATAAATTGCTGGCTCGTTTTATGGATCAGGCTTATGATGATTATAAGATAAGGCTCACTAGTTTTGACGGGGGAAATAAACGCAATGCCATCCCTCGTGAAGCGATGGCACTAATAACTGTGAAAGACAGGTTTGCGGATAAATTGAAAAAAGATTTTTCTGAATACGCTGATGTGGTACAAAAGGAAAATGGAATGCGGGAACCGAACATGAAATTTACCATTTCGGATACAGAGACCCCGGATTTTGTGATCAACAAAAAGGTGCATATAGCCCTGATTCGCTCTGTTTATGGTTGTCCGCATGGTGTTCATACCTGGAGCCCTGATGTTGAAGATATGGTTGAAACCTCTACCAACCTGGCTTCTGTGAAATTCATTGAAGATGATCAGATAGAGGTGGTGACAAGTCAACGTTCATCGCTTGAATCCGGGAAAAAAGACATTGCCGGGATGGTAGCTTCTGTTTTTAAGTTGGCTAAAGCAGAAATACAACACAGTGATGGATACCCCGGATGGGCACCCAATCCTGATTCTGAGATACTCCGTGTTTCTGAAAAATCATACGAAAAGCTGTTTAACAAAAAACCCGTGGTAAGAGCAATCCATGCGGGCCTGGAATGCGGATTGTTCCTTGAAAAATACCCGTATTTGGATATGATTTCAACAGGGCCTACCATTAAAAATGCCCATACCCCTGAAGAAAAAGTGGATATTAAAACGGTTCAGATGTGGTGGGAGCATACACTCGACATTCTCAAAAATATGCCTGAAGCGTAAAAAATAGTGCTTCAGGGATCCCTGAAGCGCTATTTATTATTGTTAATGACAATTTATTGATTTTAAAAGAAACTGCGGCTGCGCCTGACTTTTTCACCCACATTGATGCCAAAGATAATTTCCTGTGAACCTATTGTGTAGCTTGAAAGATCGCTAAAGGTAAAGTCATAAGCATAGCCAAAATAATAATTGTTTATTTTCATTCCGATAGCAGCCACAAAAGCATCGTTTGGACGCACACTGAATGCTGCGAAATAATCTTCATCGTAATAAAACTTAACGTTTACATCTACTTGGGGAACAACTGTCTCAATGGATTTAACGAGAACAGAAGGTTCAATGTCAATCAATGGAGTATTGTCAAACTCAAACCGGTAACTACCGAAAAGAAAGTAGTGTCTAACCATGACATTTTCATTTAGATTTTGATTGATTTTTAATTTCGACTGAAACAGATGAGCAGCAGAAAATCCTGCAGTGTAATGTTCCCCATAAGCATAAACGCCTGCTGTGGCATCAGGGATAAAGGTTTTTTCAACCTGATAGGTGATTGAGTTATCATCCGGATTGGTAAGCTCAAAAAAGCGTTCATCCATTTTGTATTGAAATCCAATGGCTGACAGGCCAAGTGAAATTTTATTTAATCTGTCAATGTTAAAGTGGTAAGCATAGGATGCAATAATTCCGGTATGGCTTGTGGGGCCAAAATCATCATTAAAAATAACACCTCCCAGCCCAACAACATCATTTTCAAGCATCATGTGGCCACTAAGCACCTGTGTTGATGGGGAATCCTTGATGCCCAGCCATTGTTTATGTACTGACAGTGTGACAGGGTTATATTCCTGGGATCCGGCAACGGCAGGATTCAAATAATAAGTATTGAGTAAATATTGACTATAAAGCGGAAGCTGTTGCCCCTGTACATAAACAGTTGCCATCAGTAAAATCAGAAGGTTGAAAATCTTTTTCATATCTTGGTTTCTTAAAGTAGGTTAATCAAATAAAGCAATAATTTTTAACAAAACTAAAAAAAATATCAATACAATATTAATCAAAAAAACTTCTTTGGCCAATTCTTACATCTTTTACGTTCCATCCAAATATTAACTCTTCAGACCCGGATGTAATTCTGCTGATATCAGTGAATGTGAAATCATGCGAAAAGGCAAAGAAAAAATCATTAAATGTCAAACCTATCATTGCCACAAAAGAATCATCATGTCTTATTCCGGCACCCATATAAAAATCATTATAAAAGGTCACTTTTAAATTGACATCAATTTGTGGTGTAGTAACCTCCGTTGTTTTTATTAATACGGATGGAGTGAGGATTATGTTTCGTGAATACGGAAAAGAAAAATTGTATCCTCCCATCAAATGATAGTGTCTTACCATTTGATTTGTATTGTTCTGCCATGTACTTGTCATTTTCATGTGTGTCTGAAAAAGCTGTGTAATGGAAAAACCGGCCCAATAATCCTCATCATGGTATAAATAAGCTCCAAAATGGGCATCAGGGAGGATGATTCGTAATCTTTCGTTTGTTAATACTGGTTCAAATCCGTAAAAATCTTCTTGTTCCAGGTTTAACCTGTATTGCATTAACATGGCCGATAATCCCAATCCCAGCTTTAATTCTCGGTTTATTTTAAGATGATAGGCATAAGTAAAATTAGCTCCAATTTTTCGTATAGGTCCGAACGAGTCGTGAAAGATCATGCCCCCAACACCAATATGTTCATTTTTCAATTGTTGATGTATTGTCAGGTATTGGGTAGAAGGAGCTTCTCTGACGTTTGTCCATTGTTTGTGAATGCTAAGGCGTATGGGGGTATATTTATCGTTGGATCCGGCAACTCCCGGATTAAGAATGAAACTGTTCTGATGGTACTGGCTGTATAACGGGAACTGTTGAGCCTTAATGCTATAGCTAAAGAGTATCAGACATGCTGAAAAAATGATATATAATGTTTTTCTCTTCATTGTTCTAATTATCTGATAACGGTAACGGTTCCGGTTTGTGGTTTTGTTTTGTTGTCACCAAAGTCTATAAAATAAACATAAGCACCGGTAGGTACAGGCTTCCCATTGTAAGTACCATCCCAGAAATCATCATTCCATCCGGCTTCATAGAGCATTTGTCCCCAGCGGTTATATATCTGTATAAGCACACTTCTGTACAATTCTAAGTGATCAATTTGCCATGTATCATTGAAGCCATCACCATTGGGTGAAAACGCTGCCGGCACTTTTATGCAATCTTCATCTGACTCAGCCAAGCTAATTAATATGGCATCGCTGTTTTGAGGACAATCATTGGCATCATATATGGTAATCTGGTATTCACCTGCCGGAATACTGTCTATGGATGTGTAATTTTGTGTCCATGATAAACCTGCACCGTTAATAAACAATGTGTATGGTGGTGTGCCACCGATAATGGTATCAAGTTGAATCCATCCATCATCATTGCCATGGCATGTGGGGCCTCCATAACCGGATACACTCACATAGATTGGTGATGGTTGATAAATCATAACGATGGTGTCATACGTACAGCCATGCTGGTCTGTGATTTGCAGGCGGTAATTGCCGGGGAAAAGAGATGCATTGGTTTGCTGCTGGTGTATAGTATCGCTGCCTACACCTGTCCACTGATATTCGTATGGCGGTGTGCCACCATAACCCTGGGCAATGGCCCTGCCGTTGTTGTATCCATAACATGTGACATTTCTTGTGTTAGCAATGCCATATAACATGCTGTCAGGCTCACTGACATATACTTGTCCTTCGCCGGTACATCCATTCTGATCGCTGGCAACAACCTGGTAATACCCTGCGCTAAGGTTGGTATAAGGATTGCCGTAAAATTCACCTCCGTCCCAGTTGTAGGTAAAACTGCCGTTACCACCTTGTGCAATAGCAAGAGCTTCACCACTGGCTTCACCTTTACATAGGGCATCCTGTACCTGGAAATCAAGGGTTATACTGTTGGGTTGATTAAGGGTGATGGTATCAGTGCCCGTACATCCCCAGTCATCGGTTACTTCCACAGCGTAAATGCCGGCAGGTAAATCTGTAATGGTTTGAGTTGTCTCTGGAATATTCCAGTCAAAACTGTATGGCAACTGACCATCGTCCACCATGGCTGTCAGTGATCCGTCATTAGCACCGTAACAACTGACTGGTGAAGTAATGGTGATGTATGGATGTATGCTGCCTTCGCTGCCTACCATTATCTGTTGTGATGCCGTACAGCCTTCAGAATCTGTAACGGTAACCGTATGTACACCGGCAGGCATATCGTTAACGGTTCCGGTAGTATGCCCTGTTGACCACAAATAATCGTAATTCGGAGTGCCACCGGTTGTGTGCACAGTTACTGAGCCTGGAATGTTATTACACTGTACTGGCGTGATATCAAAGGTCATGACCAAAGGATCAGGGGATATCACTTCAACAGAATCTACATATGGGCAACCATGATCATCAATAACGGTTACGGTCCACCATCCACCAGACAGGTTATATGCTGTATCTGTTACCGAGTGTTCAGGGTTGTTCCAATCAAAACCATAAGGTGGTGTGCCGCTGCCGTAATCCATGTTGATCACAGCCCATCCGTCTGACGATCCGGGGCAGGTTGTCGGGAAACTTTCCATGGTACCACTGAGTTGTGTTGGTTCGTGTACAATAAGTGAATCGTGTGCAGTACATCCATTGGCATCAGTGACATCAAGAGAATAAGTGCCGCCGCCTAGGTTATTCAGAAAGGGCCCGTATTGTATGGTATCGCCTGCAGAATTTGTCCATACAATGTTAAAAGACATGGTGCCACCGCTTATGCTTGCAAGTGCAGAGCCATTTTCATCTCCATAACAATCAAGATAAACGGAATCAATAAGTGATATCAACAAACTGTCAGGTTCATAAATGTTGACTGAATCCTCAATCGTGCAATCTTGATCATCGTTTACGGTAAGGTAATGCCACCCGGGGCCGAGATTATCTGCAATGCTATCACTTCCGGGCACACCGCTGTCCCATGTGTATGTATAAGGTGGTGTTCCCCCGTTGACAATGGCTTCAATTTCTCCATTGTGGTCACCGGCACATAATATATCCTGGGATGATAAGTCAAGAGTGAGCTCCGGAGGATATGGTATGTTAAACGTGAGGTATTCTGTACAATCGTAATAATCTGTTACCGTTACATCATAGTTGCCCCCAAGGAGGTTGTTAAGCATGTGGCTTCCGGGAGACACATTCAACAATTGTTGAGCGCCTGATACAGGATGATGATAAAGAATATCATATTGCGGGGTGCCTCCATTGATTTGCAGCAAGCCTGATCCGATGTTGTTTCCATAACAATCAATGGAGTCTATCAATGTAAAATCCAATGTAATTGAATCGGATGGTTGGGGTACAATTAGGCTTGTATCGTAAGTACATCCCGCATCATCGGTTACCTGTACATCATAGTTCCCTGCTTCAGCATTGGTAAGGATATGATAATCGATGCTAAGCGGGGTCCCTTCGTAATACCATTGATAGCTGTAAACAGGTGTGCCTCCGGAAGGATTTAACTGGATGCTGCCGGTGGATGCTCCATAACAAAATACCGAATCAATGGTGGCATCGAAAACAAAGGGCAGTGGTTCTGTAATGGTAAAGGATAATGTGTCAGTAGCACAGCCATGATCATCAATGGCATAAAAATAATAATCCCCGGGACTCAAATCTGCAATGCTGTTAATGCCTGTTGCGTATATAGCCATTGAGTTATCCAACCATGTCAGGGTATAGGGATTGGTGCCTCCGGTTACATCCACGGCTATATAACCATCGTCATCTCCATAACAGGTAATATTGCCCTGGCTAGAAACCGTAGCTTCAAAAAGATCCGGTTCCGTGATGGTGAATGTGGTATCAAAGGTACAGGTGCTGTCATCCTCAACAGTAAATTGATAATGACCTGCTGTAAGCCCTGAAATGTTGTCGTTGGTGCCGATAACAACCGATGGGTTACTGGTTTCAATCCATTCATAGGTGTACCCTGGCGAACCACCTGAAACGTTGGTGTTGATAGAGCCGCTGCTTTCACCATAACAATCAACGTGGTTTATGCTAACCACTGTAACATCTATAGCCGGTGGCTGGCCAATTTCCACGGAATCAATGATTTGATACCCATTATCATCGGTTACAGTTATATGGTACCATCCGGCAGGAATCATAACCATCACACTGTCATCCGAGATGTAGTTATCATCATCATCAGTCCAGTAAAATTCATAAGGGGTAACACCCCCATTTACATGTATCCATGCTCCGCCGGTGGATTCTCCATAACACTGGGCGTCTTCACCATCAATGGTATATACCAGTTCGTCGGGTTCGTTTATGGTAACGGCATCTATAACCTGGCAACCGTTGGCATCTGTGATGGTAACGGGATATGTGCCTGCCGGCAGGTAATAAACAGTATCATTTGTGGAAATGATGGTTCCGGGATTATCCGCATCTTCCCATTCATAACTGTATGGTTCAGTTCCTCCGTCCGGGGATGTCCACACTATGCCATCACTGACACCATAACCTGTGGCATCGTTGCCGCCTGAAGTTGTAATAAGCAACTCTGGTTCTGAGATATAAATGGAATCCACTTGCTCACAGGGGATGTTATCATTGACATATAAATAATACCAGCCTGCAGGTTTATCAATTAGGGTATCCGTTAATGAAACAATGATGCCACTTTCATTTCTCCATATATAAGTGTATGGCGGCGTGCCACTGGAAACACTTGAAGCTGCAGAACCGCCGTTTTCCCCGTAACAATCCGGGGTGGCTGTTACGGTAAGATCAATGATGATTTCCGGCGCCTGAGTGATGGTAATGCTTGTGTCAGCATGACATCCATTCTGATCGGTAACGGAAGCAGTATATGTGCCTGCCGGGGCATTGCTCATACAGTCTGTTGTGGAATTATCAGGATCATCCCACTGGTATATGTATGAATAAATGCCCGGATACGGTACGCCCCCGGCTGCAGTAATACATGCAGAGCCGGTTGAATCGCCGTAACATGAAATATTGGTGGATGAATACCCTGTGATCTGCAACAGCGGTGGTTGTGTGATCGTAACCGTGGTATCCCATGAATAATTGTTGGCATCATAGATAGTCAGATAGTAGGTTCCGGCGAGTAAATCCTCAACGGTTTGGTCTGTTCCCACCGGTGTTCCACTGCTGTTTTCCCAATCATAGGTATATGGCGGGGTAGCACCGTATCCCTGGGCGGTAAGACTGCCTGAAGAATCGGGTGCACACAACACATCCTGATGCGTAATGATATCCCCGAACAAGGGGTCATTTGGTTCAATGATTGTAACCGAACCGCTCCATATACAGCCATTGTCATCGGTAATGGTAAGGTTGTAGGTTCCTGCGTATAAATTACTGATGGTTTGATTGGTAGATATGATGGTTCCTGGATTACTATCGTCTTCCCATTCATAGCTGTATGATGGTGTGCCGCCCGATGGATTGGCCGTTGCCGAACCATCGTTGTTACCCCAGGTACTGACATCTGTACTTGTGATGCTGCCTGTTAATACAAAAGCTTCGCCTATGGTGGTGCTGGCCACTGCTACACACCCGTGACTGTCTGTTACGGTTAAGTAATAATTCTCTGCGCATAAATTAAGAGCGGTATCGTCGGATGATACGAGATTACCTAAACCATCTTCCCAGTGATAGGTGTAATTTGGTGTACCACCGGTTACTATTGCCACAGCATAACCGTTGCAGTCTCCATTACAGAGCACATCGTAAGCTAAAATTTCAATCTGTATGGAATCGGGATCGTTGAGCACGATGCAATTTTCTGCTGTACAGCCTTCTGAATCTGTTACGGTTACGCAATATGTCCCTGCTGTTAGGTTGGAGGGGCTTTGGGAGGTTTCTCCGGCAATGGGAGGGCCCCAGATAAAATCAGTATAAGCAGGTGTGCCACCTGATGGGTTGGCCGTGATGCTTCCATCGTTATCGCCTGGGCAGGAAGGCAGATTATCTATGGTAATGTTAACGGTTAGGGGATTGGCAGGTTCATCAATGGTAGCGCTTCCTGTTGCAGGGCCACAGCCGTTAATGTCTGTTACACTGAAATAATATGTCCCGGAAACAACATTGATCAGGTCATCTCCGCTTACCCCCTGGTTATTATTCGATGCATCTTCCCAGGTATAGTAATACGAAGGTGTACCGCCCTGTGGTGTGGTATAAATGCTGCCGGTTGCATCACCTGCACACACAACATCTGTAATGCTGTCAACAGTGAAGCCCAGGGGTGGTGGTTCGTTGAGGGTTTGGAAAACATGCACCTCACAATTGTGAGCATCGGTTACAATCACTTCAAAATCGCCTGCCGGCACATCACTGATGGTATTGCTTGTCTCTCCAGGATACCCAACCCATTGGTATGTATAGGGGAATAAGCCATTGGTGGCTGTCACGGTGATTTCTCCGGTACTGTCGCCGTTGCAAGCAATATGGGTTGTGTCGGTAATGCTGGCTGTCAGCGTGTTGGGGTCCACAGGAACAAATATGGTGGTTTGGAGTTCACACGTTCCCTGGTCATTGATGGTAACATCGTAATCTCCGGTAGTTAGGTTGCTGGCAACATCCCCTGTTGATACAGACGGGGCCCATGTGTAAGTATATGAAGGTGTACCGCCTGAAGCGTTGAGGATAATTTCTCCATCGCTGTTGCCCGGGCAGGTAACGGGTGTGATGTCAGGGTCTATATACAATCCGCTTGGGGGCTGGCCTATGGTAACGGTAATGGTGTCCTCGCATCCCCAGTCATCTGTAACGGTGAGGTTATAATCACCTGCTGTTACATTTTCAATTATTGAGTCATTACCATTAGGATGGTCCCATGTATAATCATATGGTGGCACTCCACCGGTAACCTCGACCTCTGCCGAACCGTCATCAACACCGACGCATGAAGCATCTGTAATGCTAACAATGCTTATGACAAGTTCTGTGGCCGGTTCATCAATGGTAACCACCGTACTGGTTGTACAGCCATGGTCATCAACAAGCGAAATTGTCCATGTTCCGGACGTCAGGTCTGGAATAACATGACTGCCAGCAGGTATGTTGTTCATGCTTCCTGGTGTGCCAAATACATTGTCCCATGACAAATCATAATTGGCTGTACCGCCGGTAATGTTGACCGTTATGCTTCCATCACTGCCATTATAGCAACTGACATCAGAAGAGTCTGTGGCTGTTAACTGAAGCACAGGTGGTTCTATGAGTGAAAACGTTCCATCGGTTGTACAGCCATAATCATCTGTAACGGTAATGTTATAACTGCCTGCTTCAAGCATTGTCAGGTTATGGTTTCCCTCGGTAAGGTTACTTACGGTACCGGAATCTGTGCCATTGTCCCACTGCAGTTCATACAGTTCTGTTCCGCCTGAAATGTTGTAATCAATGGCTCCGTCATTATCACCGTTACATGTAATGGGATAGGTATTGTTGAGTGTAAACACAAGTTCATCCGGTTGATCAAGAACAAAAGTATGACCGGCCGCACAGCCATTGGCATCAATCACACTTACGGTGTAATTACCGCCTGTCACGCTGTTTACTACATGTGGTCCTCCCCCGGAGTTGAGGAAAGAACCATTGTCAGGTCCGGTGGTGTTGTTCCATGTAATGTCGTAGTTGGGTGATCCGCCGGATACACTGATGTCAAAAGATGCATCACTGTCACCATAACATGTGGGCTCAGTAAGCACATTGGTGGTAATGATGATTTCAGGGTAAACATCAACGAACAAGGAAGCTGTTCCTTCACAACCATGCAGGTCTGTAACAGTTACGTTATATGTGTCGGGGGTGTTGATGCAAATGGTATGCGATGGTTGAGGTGGCAGGCCGTTATTCCAGCCATAGCTGTAACCTGGTGTGCCCCCAACAACATTGGCTGCGAGCAATGAGCAACCATTATAACATAAGGGATTTGGTGTGGCGGTAAGCGTTACTGACGGGTTTTCATTGACAGTGATAATGGCCTGGTCGGATGATGAACATCCATACACATCGGTTGCGGTTACTTCATACAATGTTGAGGTTGCCGGTGAAACAAAATGACTACTGCCTCCTCCGAGCGGGGGATTCCAGGTGTATGAAGAAATAGGCGCTCCACCTGTTACGGTGGCCTGGAGTATGCTTGTTTCACCCTCACAAATTACCGAAGGCGTAGCAGACAGGCTAAGGTTTGGTGTTTCATGTACATTGACAAGGGTAGTATCTGTAGCTTCACATCCGTTACTGTCTGTAATTGTAACGGTATAAACGGTAGAAATTGTGGGAAAAACAGTTACAGGAGAGCCGGAGCCGGCACCGTTGTCCCACGAGAATGAATAAGGTGGCGTACCGTTTGAACCGGCAGCCGTAAGCACAGATGAATCCCCTTCGCATATCGTAACAGGGTTGGCTGAGGCTGTAACATCAGGGATGTCATAGACATTCACGGTAACGCTGTCTGTGTTGGTACAGCCATTGTTGTCAATCACTGTGAGGTGGTATTCTGTGGTTGCCAATGGTGATATGACGGGATTTTCAATGGAATCCAGGCCGTTGTCCCATGCATATTCATAAGGGCTGGTACCGCCAAAAGCATTTGGATACAAGGTGCTGTTGCCGGTTCCGCAAATGGGATTGGGGGATGCTGTCAGGTTGGTCTGCGGCAGATCATAAACATACACGGTAACTGATCCTGCCACCGTACATCCCGTAGCATCTTGCACGGTTACGGTGTAAGTTGTGGTAACAAATGGGTTTACAATTTGGGTTTGTACCGAATCGAGTCCATTATCCCAAGCATAATCATAAGGAGATATTCCCCCGGTCATGGTAATATTAAGGATAACATCTTCGCCGCTGCATGAGGAATCCGGAGTGGCTGTGGGATTGGCTGGTGGCATGTTGATAACTTGTACGGTTACATCATCAGAAGTAGTACAGCCGTTACCATCCTGGATAATCACTGTATATGTGGTTGTTGTTGCCGGTGTTACGGTATGATTTGCTCCGCTGCCCAGGCCGTTATCCCAAATGAATATATAGCTGGGAACGGTACCTCCACCTGTGGCAGATAAATCCACAGACTCGCCGGGGCATATAGTGGAATCTGATGCACTGGCGGTCACTGTTGGAGAGGGATACACAGACAAATTGATGCAAGTGTCATCCTGGCAACCATTGTCATCAGTTACCGTAACACAATAGGTTGTGGTTGTTGTCGGGGATACGGTGTGTGAAGGGCCAACACCGAGTCCATTATCCCACTCATAACTGTAAGGTGCTACGCCACCGCTGCCACTGGCTATTAAAGTTGCATCGTCTCCTTCACAAATAGGGTTGCTGGGTATAACTGAAATATTTGCCAGTGGATTTTCATTGACAACCACCGTAATCTCTGATGAATCCTGACATCCGTTGTTGTCAGTGACAGTGGCATGGTATGTTGTGGTGGCGGCAGGGGTATCTATCACATGGTCACCAAATCCAAGACCATGATCCCATTCAAAGGTATAAGGATCGTATCCATTATCGGCAGAGGCATACAGATTAACAATTCCACCTTCACAAATGGAGTCCGGATTTGCTGTCAATGTCAAATCAGGTTTACCATAAACGCCTACCAACACCTGGTCATCGGCTGTACAACCATTGGCATCTGTGATGGTAACCGTATAAATGGTAGTGGCTGTCGGGGTGACCACAATGGGATTCCCAAACCCGATGCCGTTATCCCATTCATAGGTATAGGGTGGTAAACCATCGGATCCGCTGGCTGATAATGTTACCGACTGGCCTTCACAAATGGGATTGGGTGTAGCCGATGCTGTTACTGATGGGGCATCAAAAACATCAATGGTAATGCTGTCTGTGGTAGTACATCCGTTGACATCAGTAACGGTAAGGTGGTATGTGGTTGTACTTGTAGGATTGACAGTGGGATTTTGTACATATCCAATACTATGATCCCAAAAGAAAGTAAAAGGCGGATAACCACCTGTTGGGGTTGTGGTAATGAGGGAACTATTGGCACCACAAATCGGATTGGGATCAGCCGTAAGGTCTATCAAAGGAAGATCAAAAATTTCAAGTAAAACTGACCCTTGTGACGAACATCCGTTAGCATCTGTAACGGTAACGGTGTAAGTTGTGGATACGCCCGGAGAAACAATATGAATAGGTCCGGGTCCAAGTCCGTTATCCCAGGTATAAGTATAAGGCGGGACACCTCCGCTTCCTGCCGCTGACAATTGTGAACTGTCATCGTCACAGATGGGATTTGGGGTGGCGGTTGGGTTTGGATCAGGAAGGTCTCTCGTAATAACACTTACCTGGGCTGTTGCAGAACATCCGTTTCCGTCATACACAGTTACGGTATAAGTGATATCACCAGCAGGATACACGGTATGGTTTTGTCCGCCACCTACGCCATTATCCCATGTATAGCTGTATGGCCCTGTGGTTCCACTGCCGGTGGCTGTAAGATCAACAGGTTCAAAAGCACACACTGTATCGGGAGTGGCTGAGGCAGTTACCGTGGGCTGATCATGGTGAACTATCGAAACTAAATCAGTTGCTGAACAACCGTTATCATCGGTTACGGTAACGGTATAAGTAATGTCATCGGAGGGATACACGGTATGATCAGCGCCTACGCCAAGTCCATGATTCCAGAAGTAACTGTAAGGCGATTCTCCTCCTGTGGTTGTGACACTGAGGTCTGATGGTTGATCTTCGCATATCACTGAAGGTGTTGCAGTAGCATTGGGAACCGGCAATTCCCAAACATCAACGGTAACGCTGTCGGTAGCGGTACATCCGTTATTGTCTGTTACCGTGACAGCATAAGTGGTAGTATCGCCCGGTGCGACAAAATGGGTACTTCCGCCTCCAAGTCCGTTATCCCAGTTATAAGCGTAGGGAGATGTTCCTCCGACTGGTGTAGCAGAAAGGTTGGTACTTTCGTTTGCACAGATAGGCGAGGGATTTGCTGTAGCAGAAACCGACGGAGTGGGAGCTACGTTAACCACTACCTGGGCGGTATCCATACAGCCGTTGGAATCAAACACCGTAAGGGTATAAGTGGTAGTGTCATGAGGAGAAACGTCATGGGTTATTCCAAATCCCAATCCGTTATCCCATGAATATGTTGTGTATGGTGGTTGTCCGCCAACTGCACTCCCTGTGAGTGTAACTGTTTCGCCATCACAAATATCGTTTGAGCTGACTGTTGCTGTGGCTGTAGGGTTATCATTGACGGTAACCGTAACCTGGCTAATGGCTGTACATCCATTGATATCAGTTACAGTAAGCTTATATGTTTCATCTGTCGTGGGAAAAACAGTATGTGATGAACCGGATCCCAGTCCATGGTCCCAATCGTAGGCATAAGGCGAACTACCTCCTGTAGGATTTGATTGCAGTAAGCAGGCACTGCCGGAACAAACGGGATTGGGAGTAGCGCTGATGTTAGGTAAAGGCACATCAAAAACGACTACGGTAACCGAGTCAACATCAGTAAAACCAAGACCATCGGTAATGGTCACATAATAAGTGGTGGTTACTGATGGTGTCACAATGTGTGTGCTTCCTGCGCCTAAAGCGTGATCCCAAAAGTATGTATAAGGAGGTGTCCCCATGTTTCCTGTAGCCTGAAGGGTACTTTGTTCGCCGTCACAAATGCTGTCGGGGGTAGCTGTGGCTGATACAACGGGAGGTGCTTTAGCAAACTGATCAGAATGGTTTGTTAAGCTAATTGCCTGACTTCGAGCATTCAGCGAGCAAATACTGATAAGAATCAGTATCATAAAAACCATGCGCGCCCGTTGTAAAGTCCACCTAATCATCTGCTGAAATTTTCTTTTTTGCAAAATACACCTTTCTTCTTAAAAAAACAAAAAATATACATCTTATTTAATAGACGTGATTTATCTGAATTCGTTGCTAATAAAATGAATAAAACTTTAGGTGGGTTCTAAAAATTTATTTTTCTGTTTTTATTCAAAAAAAGCGTGGATCCATTAACGATTTTCTTAAATCATGACAAAGATATACAACCTCCTTAATAATATTACGTATTGGCAGTATCATTTGTTTCATTGTTAGTGTCAAGTCAAGCCTAATCTGACGCCCCAAGTTTTGTTTTTTTTCATTTTTCAAAATAATATATTCGTTAATTTGCTATGTTATAAGCTACAGAGATTAATAAACTCATCCGTGATAATCCGTAGCACCCGCGTTATCCGTGTTCAATTTTATCTAATTAGTGTCCGTCCATAATGTCCGATTTCTACGTTACGCTCGCATTGACAACCAGTCATTTACGCCAGTAAACTCCTGGTTGCCAATACTTCGCAAGCCTTGAACTCGAACATTATGAATCAGAC
>JAYENB010000330.1:2204-6868 GCA_034721855.1 Bacteroidota bacterium | reverse complement strand
CAATTGCCAACTGCTTTATTGCCAACTAATTTGCGATCCAAGTGTAAAATTAACACAAACACTATTTTCATTTCATTTCACTTCGTTATTCGTATCTAATCAGTATCAGCAAAAGTAGCTCGTCACCGCAAAGACGCAGACCCGTCTGTCGCCGGGCAAGGTTGCAAAGGTTTGAAATTTGTTAACAACGGTTAACCCCGTTGAAAAATTTTCTACGGGGTTAAAAAATGTTACTAATAGTTAAAATCGGTTACTTATGAGAAATCAGTGTTCTATGAAATAAGATTTATCGCAACCATATTTAACCTAAAATAATCAAACCATATAAGGCATATAAGGGATTATAAGAAAAACTTATATGACCTTATAATCCTTATATGGTTCAAAACAACCGTTGTTAACTGTCTATGCGGCCAATTTATCTTTTTTAGTTCATTTCACTGACCGCCGTTTGCCTACAACAGGCAATTTTGTTTCTTTCTTTGCGTCTCAGCGTCTCGGCGGTAACAGTCGGTATCAATTGTATGCGTCTGATTAGTTAAGTTTTTTTATTCTATCACTGAGTAGTTACCGTTATTCTATTGTTCACCTTATATGTTCCCTGTGGATATTGAGATGTTATTCTTTTTTTCATTTCTTAATAACGTTGCGGTAAAATATATATACGGCTGAATAGTTACCATTTTGGTTCCAATTCTGAGCTTTTCAGGGATTTTTGTTTTAATAGAACCAATAATAAATCAAAAATCGCTAATCTGTTCAGGATAAAATATTTTTGTATTTTTGGGGGAAATAAAGGAAACAATCATGGCAAAATTCGGACAAACTTGGTGGGGGCAATCATGGCTGAATGCTCTGTCTAACATTGATTATTCAAATCGTTTGCCGCGCGGAAGAGCTTATGCCGGCAATGGATCTGTAAAAAACATTAACATAAAAGGGAATACAATACATGCAAAAGTACAAGGCCGAAGGATAACACCTTATTCCGTGAGTTGTGAAATTCCCACATTTTCCACACAGGAAAAAAAGCAAATAATGGATGAAATACTCCGAAATCCTATGATTTTATCAGGGTTGATAAATCATGAATTACCAAAAGAATTGCATGATATTGCATTGAAAAATAACATCAACATTTTTCCCGAAAGCTGGAAAGATATCAACATGGACTGTTCATGTCCCGATTGGGCAATTCCCTGTAAACACATTGCAGCGGTGATTTATATTATCGCCAATGAAATAGACAAAAATCCGTTCATTGTTTTCGACATGCGTGGTCTCAACATACCGGAAGAAATAGAAAAATCAGGTTTTGTAACAAAAGACAAGCATGGCGGAATCATCCGTGCAAAACACCTGCTGGTGAAAAAACCGGCATCAACATCATCAAAGAAAAGTACCGGCGAGCAAGCACAGCTTGATTTTTCAAAAATCCCCCCTTTGAAAGAAGATTTGTTATCCCTGCTGGAAGATGAGACAATCTTTTCATCCACAAATTTTAAGCCTGTACTGAAAAAAGCATACAGCAAAATATCCCGGGAAATTGAAAAATTCTTCACAACACCTGATAAACCGGAAGATATTGACTTATATAATGAATATGAAAAATATCAACAAGCAATAATCATCCTTGACAACAATTTGTGTTACAAGGATACCATACTTTACAGCGATGAAAACAAAAAGCATTTCAGCAAAAAAAATGGGTTATATGAACTCGTTGATTATTTGACAAACATTCCTGAAAAATATATTGACAGGTTATCTCCTCAAATACAAGCCATACATACCTGTTACCGCTTTTCATACATGCTTTTAAAACAATCTGCTTTCATCCCTCAAATTGTAAAAAACGATGATAATAGCTACCGTATAAGGTATATCCCTGCATTAATCAACTCACATGTACAGAGCAGTTTTAATAACATATTATCCGGCACCCCGGACAATTTGATTGAAGTCCGTAAACATACCCCAAAAGTCAGGTACCTGGCCTCACATGAACAATTAATTACGCTCATATCCTTGTTCCTTAATCATTTTGTCAGCCGGTTTTTCGGAAGTGTACTGTCTAATACTTCACAACAAAGTGATATTCAAGGTTTCTTTTTTGATAACCAACAGAATGCTTTTGATCAAATCGGCGAAAAAGGCATCCCTGAAGCCATATATAAATGGCTGAATCATTTTTATTTAACAAGCCATGATTTTATTCCCGTGATTAAAGTTGATGAAGTGAAAGACAATATTTTTAAAATTACTTTGCATGTGGATAACGTTAAAGACAGCAGTGAAAACTTACTTTCTCTTGACAGCTTTTTAGAACAGAAACAATACACAAAGCAGCGTTATACAGTGCTTGAAGTGCTCAATAATTTATCAAAACATTTCACTGACCTGAAAAAAGTCATTGCTGCATCAGGAAAAAAAGAACTTCTGTATAACAATATAAATTTCACTGAGATACTTTTTGATATCATCCCGAAAATTAAGCTGCTTGGCATAAAAATATTGTTACCCACTTCCCTCAAACACCTCGTCAAACCAAAAGTCAGCTTATCACTTCAGGCACCTGATACAAACGGCAAAACAGTTTCCTTTCTTGATTTGGAAAGCATGCTGGATTTTGATTGGAATGTTGCTCTCGGTGATAAGCACATTTCCGTTGATGAATTCACAAAAATTATAAAAAATTATGCCGGTATTGTTAAAATCAAAGATCAATACGTCCACATTGACAGCATGGAAGTACAAAAAATGCTGAACAACCTTGAAAACACGCCAAAGCTCAATGCACAGGAGCTTCTGAAAGCCGGATTAACGCAAAAATACGAAACAGCCAACATCTCTATATCACCAAAAGCCAAAAAAATCATTCATGACCTGTTGAAAACTGACCATGTCGAAGTACCGGAAAATTTACAGGCTGAATTAAGGCCCTATCAACACATAGGCTATCAATGGCTATACAAAAACAGCAAAACAGGCTTTGGTAGCATTATAGCCGATGATATGGGGTTGGGAAAAACCATACAGGTCATCAGCGTAATCCTGAAACTAAAATCTGAAAATAAACTCCGCAAAAACAAAGGACTCATTGTTGTGCCAACAACGTTACTGACCAACTGGACCGAAGAGATTTTAAAATTTGCCCCTAGCCTGAAATCATTTGTTTACCATGGCAGCACACGGAAGCTTGATATGGACAATGCCGATGTAGTTATTACTACGTATGGTATCATCAGAAGTGATATACAGGTTTTCAGTAAGAAAAAATGGGCACTCCTGGTAATTGATGAAGCACAAAACATCAAAAATCCGGCTACCAGTCAAGCAAGAGCCGTCAAAAAGCTCAAATCGCCCATAAAAATTGCCATGACAGGGACGCCTGTAGAAAATAGATTGCGTGAATATTGGAGTATTTTTGATTTTGTAAACAAAAAATACCTCGGCTCGCTGAAATATTTCAATAATGAATTCGCTCAACCCATAGAGATTGACAGAAACCTGGATAAACTGGATTCATTTAAAGCCATTACATCTCCATTTATCATCAGGCGGGAAAAAACCGATAAAAAGGTCATCAGTGATTTACCCGATAAAATTCAAAATGACAAATATGTTAAGCTAACTAAAGACCAAACTGCCTTGTATCAAAATGTGGTGGACAACATGCTTGCAGACCTGAAAACAATCAACAAAGATGACAAAATGAAACGCAGGGGTGCTGTACTTAAACTTATGACTGCGTTAAAACAAATTTGCAACCACCCGGCACAATTTCTTAAAAAAGATGATTTTAACCCTGAATTGTCCGGAAAAAGCATGATGTTACTGAACTTATTAGAAAAGATTTATGAACACAATGAAAAAGTACTGATTTTTACACAATACAAAGAAATGGGGAAGATTTTGGAAAAGATCATTTATCAGGCTTTCAATACAGAACCGTTGTTTTTGCATGGTGGCACACCTCGTAAGCAACGTGACACAATGGTATCGGATTTTCAAAACAAGCCACACATTAAAACATTCATCCTTTCGATAAAAGCAGGTGGCACAGGCTTAAACCTGACGGCTGCCAGCAATGTCATCCATTATGACCTGTGGTGGAATCCTGCAGTTGAAAATCAGGCTACCGACAGGACATTCAGAATAGGTCAAAAGAAAAATGTTATGGTTTACCGTATGATTACAAAAAACAGCTTTGAAGAAAAAATCAATGCCATGATAAACCACAAAAAAGAAATTGCCGACCTGAGTGTGGCCAAAGGCGAAAAATGGATTGGAGACTTGTCCGACACAGAATTGCATGATCTGTTAGCTTTTAATTAAATCAACAACCGGGATTTTTTGGGTTTGCCACAGATTAATTGTCTTGCAACAAGTTTTTGGAACGCTGATGACGCGGATTTGACGGATTAGCACAGATTAATTGTATGAAACAGTCTTGGGTATTGCACAGATTTCACGGATTATCACGGATTTTAGGTGTCTGACGACAGCTTTGGGGTTTGCCACAGATTAGGTGACACGGATTACACGAATTTACACGAATTGTTTGTCCACAGACCATGTCCGGCGGAACAGAGTGCAGACGGATTGACACAGATGGACCGTCTGTGACGGCTTTTGGGGATGCCACAGATTTCACGGATTGT
>JAYENB010000330.1:0-2104 GCA_034721855.1 Bacteroidota bacterium | reverse complement strand
GAACGATGGGGTGATGGGGTGAAGGGGTGATGAGAATTGATTAATCCGTCTTCACTGTCCGTCTTTGCTACTGCTACGCCGGGACGGTGTCCGGCGTAATGAAATAAAGACGGATAAACTTACCGCTGGACACGGTCTGCGGGAATCGGTGCAAATTTTGTGCAAATGAGGGCAGAGCCAAGCTGCCACCCTGAGCGAAGCCGAAGGGTTGCTTGAGCTATGCTGAGTGCAGCCAAAATTATGGAATCTGCGGCAATGGTGAAAACATTCAAGTGGAGATTAAAAATCATTGATCAATTAATGAAATTTATTTTTTACCAGAGCACACTGCTCAAATTGCACACTGTAACCCTATTTTTACTGTGGGACAACATTCACTATTACAGTTACTTACAACATATTTTGAAAAAATTCAAAAAAAACCACATATTATTTGGATAGTGAACATATGTTCATTATATTTGCACTGTGATTATGAATTTACATGTTTAATTAATAAAAAAGGAGGTAATTATGCCATTAGGAGATAAATCAGGACCAAACGGGCAAGGCCCGTTAACAGGACGCAGACTTGGATTCTGCACAAAAAATAATCAGGCAGGTTACATGTCTGAAGCCCCCGGAAGGGGTATGGGACGTGGTACCAATTTCGGCGGTGGTTTTGGCCGTGGTGCCGGTAACGGTTTTGGTACAGGACGAGGCATGGGCTACGGACGTGGTTTTGGCCGCGGAAGAGGTTATGCCTGGAATGCCGGAAACCAAAATCAACCTGTAAATAGCCAAGACGAAGCCGGTATGCTGAAAGCTGAAAACCAACGCTTAGAAAGCGAGCTTATGTCCATCAAAAAGCGTCTTGAAGAACTTGACAAATAATTTCCTGGTTACCAAACCATATCCTGAGCATTCAGGATAATCAGGCGGCAGAAAGGAAAGGCATTTTCCATCCCTGATATTTCTTTCTGTCCGCCTTTTTTTACATATTTGTCATAAATTTACAAGCTATGCCAAGACGTAAACGCATGCGCCGCATATCCCAGCTTCCCTATCATAAGGGTTTCAGGGCTGTCATGGAACAAAAATCCGTTAACAGGGCACTTGCTCCAATTGACTTGCATGTTGAAGAATTTGAAGCGTTGAAACTGATGGATTATGAACTGTTAAACCAGGCGGACGCTGCGAGGTATATGGATATTTCACGGCCTACATTTACAAGAATTTATGAATCGGCACGACGGAAAATGGCACAAGCGCTTGTTGAAGGCAGAAGCTTGAATATCAGTGGCGGAAATTATGAAATGGACCAGGTATGGCACAAATGCATGGATTGCAGCGCCCAGTTTTCCGACAGCAAAGACGTTGTTTGTCCTTTCTGTGGAAGCACTCATACCGAAATAATAAACAAGTGAAATCCGGATATGAAACGCATTGCCATTGCTTCCGAAGCTAACAACATTAATGCTAACCTGGCTTATCAGGCAGGCAGGTGTCCATGGTTTTGCATTTTGCATCCCGATGGCGACATCAGCTTTGTTGAAAATCCGGGTTCTGCAGCGCCGGCAGCATTTGGCCACCATGCTTTCAGATTTCTTAAAAGTCAGAATATTAATGCTGTTGTTGCCCGGTTTTTTGGGCACAGGTTCCAGAAATTAAGCCGTGAAACAGACACCAATCTCATTGTGCCGCCACCACACATGCACAAAATTAAAGATATCATTGAATCATTTAACAATTCATAAAATTTTAACAACATGCCAAACTATAATCGCAAAGGGCCTGAAAACGAAGGTCCACGTACAGGCCGGAAATTGGGACGGAGCAATCCTGAAAACAAAGGCCTTAGTGACGAAGAAATTGCACGCAAAAACGCTGATCAGTCCAAACAAGGGCAAGGCAGAGGCCGTAAAGACGGAAGCGGCCAAGGACAAGGGGATAGAAGGAAATTCAATCATGTAAGCCCTAAAAAAGGGAAACGCGGCCCGAACAGAAAACATATCCCCAACGGTGATGATAATGGTAACTGTTCACATTTTAAAATTAAATAACTGTTAATTGACCTAATTTCTAATTGCTCTAATTAATCTAAAAAATGACCAATAAAACTAAT
>JAYENB010000329.1:0-6876 GCA_034721855.1 Bacteroidota bacterium | reverse complement strand
CATCCATGGTGATGGTGTACCAAAAATGGCCGTTGTATCCGGCATTGGCATCCCTAAAATACCGTTGATGTGAACTGTTTTCGCTGTTGTTGAGGTAAAAACCGTGCCCATAGTGATCACTGTCAATTATCGTATCATTGTATGCAGTTTCAGTGGTGCGGGAGCTTACGATCCAGGCAACGTAACCATACTCGTCAGGGTCAAGGTTTTGGTACCCGTTGTTGTAGCCCGGCCAGTCATAATATGCATTGATGCCATCGTAACTTGGATAATAGGGGGTGTTTTTATTTCCGTATGGATCATTAAAAATCAGGGTATGCTGGGTGTCAAGGTATCCGCGTGTAAGCGTAAGGTGCCCTACCGATGATAAATACGAGCATATCGGTACTACGTATCCTTCGTCAATATCCGAAGTTACATAAGAAAAATTGATGCTTGTTGTCCATATCTGCTCAAGCCCTGTGTCCATATTGAGGAGGTCGTGAAAGGTGTACATGCCATCGCTTGCAGGTGATGAGTGGGTCACCCACATGTGTGCATAGCCACCCCAGGCTACTTTTGAGTCACTGTAATCATCAAAATAATATTCATTGAACCTGAACTTATCTGCCACATAAGAACCGTATTCGTTGATGTGCGGATCCCAGCTATGGCCATGGTCCACTTCCACAGGCCAGGGGGGGATGCGGTTGTAATACGCTGCAGCCATTACCGATGTTGTGGGGGCACATGATCCATATCCATTGTGATAACTGGGAGTGTCATACACCTGGTGTATGTAAGGAACATCATCAAAATTCACCACTGATTTATGGTTTGCTTTTATTTGGCCGTGATAATGTATCTCTAGTGGTTCCGGATGATTAAATACGGTTTCTTCCTGATCAGTCAAATAGGAATGTATGTCCAGCGGCATCCTTATGATCCTTCGTTTGTTCAACATGGTAAAATACAGATAGCCGTCATGGTATGTGGGATGTGTTTCATAACGGTCCGGCGTATATGTTAATTGATGAAATGTGTTGTTGTCAGAAGAATACAATACAATATCAGAACTTTCGATGCGAAAATCCCTGATCTGTGTTTTCTGGAACACAAGATTGTCACTATCTATCCATTCCGGATTGCTTCCGGGGCCAATGTTTTCAAGACTGTTGTCCATGACATCATAAATAACCAGATCTTTACCCATATTGAAAATTAGTTTATTGGCATCATCAGACCATGCCGGGTAGTGGCAGCTTTTTCCGGGAGGAGAAATTTGTTGTTTTTCACCGTTTGTTAAATTCAGGATCATCATTTCTTCAGTAAATGCCTGGCTGTATGCAGCATACTGCGCATCAGGGGATATTTTCACCAGGTTGATGTAATTACCCAATTTATATTCAGTGATGTTTCCATTTTTATTGAGAATTAAGCGGTTACCATTGGTATATCCGACAAAATCAGGGCCAATACAGGGTTGCCCGATGAGTTTCGCCTTGGTTTTCAATGTCTTTTTCCCGCTGCCATCCATGATCACAGCGTGTTGTTTTCCTTTGTCATCTATATGTTTATATCCGATTGTACTGCCATCTGCAGAAACAGAAAAATACAAGCCACTTCCTCGTTCCGAAGTAATCAGCTGTTGATTTCCATTGTGCTTATAAATACAGCTATGGTAATTATCAGAGAAAAATACACCTTGTGCTGTAGCCTTTACATCCGTAAAATACCCTTCTTCGACAGTACGGTAACTATCCTGTTGTTGAGCAACAGATGCCGTAACCATGAATAGAAAAATAACCAGGAATGTTGTTTTTGTTTTCATGAAACATGTATGAATTTTATCAGTCAATAAGCAGATTAACAAGCCGTGTTTTTAAAAAAATAAAAATTGTTCATACAATAAAATAATATAAATACAAAGATAAATATTATTATTATATGGATAATATTAAATTTGCAGGCGTGAAATCATTTTCAGAAATAAAATACAAAGCCGGCACGGTATTCAGAAAACTGTTAAAGCAATTTCTGATATGGCGAATACGTCATGTAAGTGACAGGGTATTCATAGTTGTATTGGCTGTGCTGGTTGGAGTAATGGCTGGTTTTGTTGCGGTAATTATTAAAAGCTCAGTGCATTTAATTCAGGGTTTATTGAAGGACTGGTTTTCTGCTGATTCAGAAAACCTGTTGTTCATATTTTATCCGGTTATCGGTATTTTGCTTGTGTTAATTTTTGTGAATTACATCATAAAACGCAAAGTAGGCCATGGTATTCCGACGGTATTGTTTTCAATCAGTAAAACAAAAGGCAAAATCAGTCCACACAATATGTATTCCAGCATCATTACCTCTGCATTGACGGTTGGTTTTGGCGGCTCAGTTGGTCTTGAAGGACCTACCGTGGCAACAGGTGCAGCCTATGGAAGTAATGTGGGCCATTTGTTCCATTTGAATTACAAACAAATATTATTGTTGCTTGGATGTGCTTGTACCGCTGCTATGGCCGCCATATTTAAAGCCCCCGTTGCAGCCATTGTTTTTGCGCTTGAAGTTATCATGCTTGATCTTACCATGGTATCCCTTGTGCCCCTTCTGCTGGCTTCAGTATCGGCGGTGCTTATATCTTATTTGTTTATGGGACAAAATGTATTGTATCCTGTAAACATTACTGAAGGCTTTGATATTTCAAGTCTGTTCTTCTACATTATAATAGGAATTCTTGCCGGATTTTTGTCTGTTTATTTTACCAAAATGTACATGTTCATAAATCGCATGTTTGATAAAATACATTCTTGGAGTTTGAAATTGATTACAGGAGGTTTTATTCTTGGTTTGTTGATATTTTTGATGCCTGTATTGTACGGAGAGGGGTATGAAGCTATCAATGCTGCCCTCCACGGTGAAACACAGCATGTGTTCAACAATACATTCTATTACCAATACCAGGGAGAATGGGCCGTTATCATTATCATTTTTTTAGCTGTATTGTTTTTTAAGGTCATTGCTACCAGTGTGACCTTTGCCAGTGGTGGTGTGGGTGGGGTTTTTGCTCCTTCTTTGTTTCTCGGTGCTAACTTAGGCTTGATGTTCAGCCTGATAGTAAATGGGCTGGGCTGGGATATTTCAGCGATTAATTTTGCGCTTGTTGGGATGGCAGGGGCTATTGCCGGGATTATCCATGCTCCGCTTACCGCCATATTTCTGATTGCAGAAACAACCGGGGGCTATGAACTGTTTGTCCCGCTAATGATTGTATCAGCTATATCGTACGCTACGGTGAAAGTGTTTACCCCCAATTCGGTTTATACCATTCAGCTTGCCAAACGCGGCCAGCTCAGGACACATCATAAAGATAAAGCCATGTTGTCAATGATGAACATTGAAAGCCTGATTGAAACTAACTTTAAAAAGTTGTATGAGGAAGATATGTTGGGTGACCTGGTAAAACAAATAGAAAAATCAAGCCGGAATGTATTTCCTGTTCTGAATGATACACATGAATTAAAAGGCATTGTAGTGCTGGAAAATATACGTGAAATTATGTTTAAGTCCGAGCTATATGATAAGGTAAGCGTAAAAGATATTATGATTTCACCGGAACCTTACCTTGTTACAGTTCATGACAACATGGAAAAAGTGGCGGAAAAATTTCAGCAAACCGGGAATTTCAACCTCCCTGTGGTTGATGGAAACAAATACCTTGGGTTTGTGTCAAGAGCAAAAGTGTTTTCGGAATACCGGCGGTTGATAAAACGATTTTCGGATGATTAAAAGAGGCACGATAGCACGATAGCACGAAATGTAAAGTGATGAACCTTTTGTTCTTTATGTG
Source organism: Bacteroidota bacterium (assembly GCA_034721855.1). Classification (GTDB taxonomy): domain Bacteria; phylum Bacteroidota; class Bacteroidia; order Bacteroidales; family ML635J-15; genus JAQIBY01. The sequence goes on along the minus strand of JAYENB010000329.1, from coordinate 3,053 downwards.
TTCCCATTTATTAAAAGAAAAAAGTTGCACGTAAGAAAAATAGTTGTAACTTTGTTGAAAGAAATAAATTAATGATAGAATTTAAAGAGAAATATATAAATCCATTTACAGACTACGGATTTAAAAAATTATTTGGCGAAGAACCAAATAAAGATTTGTTATTAGACTTTTTGAACGAATTATTAAAAGACAAAGAAGGAAAAATTATAGAACTATCGTATTTGCCAAATGAAAAATTACCCATTTCAGTTGGCGATAGAAGGGCTATTTTTGATATTTATTGTACGAATGAAAAAGGTGAACAATTTATTGTGGAAATACAAAAGGCTGAGCAGAAATTTTTCAAAGACAGGACGATTTTTTATTCAACATTCCCTATTCAAGAACAAGCAAGAAATAAAGGAAAGAATTGGAATTTTAAATTAAAGAACGTTTACACAATTGGAATTCTTGACTTTGAATTTGAAGAAGATAAAAAATATCCCAAAAAATATAAATACGAAGCCAAATTATTTGAAACAGAAACCAAAAAAGTATTTTATGAGAAACTGACATATATTTATTTGTCAATGCCGAAATTCAACAAAACTTTGGACGAGTTAGAAACAAAATTTGACAAATGGCTTTACATTTTAAAACATTTAGATACATTTGATAGAATACCTGCAAAGATTAAAGAAAAGATATTTCAAAAACTGTTTAAAACTGCGGAAATTGCAAAATTTAGCAGTGAAGAATTGAAACAATATGAAGCAAGTGTAAATGCTTACAGAGATATTTTTAACATCAAAAACACTTACCTTGAAAAAGGAAAAATTGAAGTTGCTAAAAACCTTATAGTGAGTGGTGTTGATATTGAAGTAATTAAAAAATCAACAGGATTAACAGAAAAGGAAATTAACGAATTGAAAAAATAACAAATGGTAACAAAATGTATAAATAATTGCCGTTATATTGCTGAATTTAAATATTTTAGCTCGCAGCAAAGATTTTCTGGAATTGAAAGTTCGATTTCTATAATCGGCAATTATTCAATAATTATTCGTTTAATGTAACTCGTGTTTTCATCATTTAGTTTTAGGAAATATATCCCTGAAGATAAGTTTGAAATATCTATTGTATTTTTGAAAGATATATCCACAGATCAGACTTCGTTAATTTATAAATTTATTTTTGGACATTATATGGGTTTTTACCCACATCGTATTGTAATAATTTTCCATTCGGTAATTTAATATTTTGATTGTTCATATATCTGCAAAGTTGAATTTGTGCATCCCTGAACCTTGGTGTTTCAAGTGGTTCTAATCTAACGATCAATATTTCTTTTGTACTCTTAACCCAACCCCTTGAGCTGGTAATTGCATCAAGCACAGGTAGTAGATCCCTATTGTCCGGCAAATAATTATACAATATCTTGGATAAGCTTTTTCTGGTGTTCCAAAATATCATTTCAGTAATATTCCACCATTTTTTTGCTTCATTATCAACTTTTTTGAATGTTTTTAGTTCTTTGTCTTTGGTTTCTACACGCTCCGGGCATTCTGATATTTCCAAGTTAATCTGTTTGATATCCTCCCCCAACAAATCCCTTTGCCTTATCTTCTCTTCCCTGACCGCTGTTTTTCTTGGCGTACCATCTTTTTTAAGTTTGGGTTCTTTGCGTCCAAGTTCTTTTTGGATACCGGCAAGCTCTACCTTTTTTTTCTTCAGTTTTTTCTTGAGTACTATGTATTCCGGATTGACTACTTATGGACAGGAATTTTTCCACGCCCCATAGTTCCCTGACAACTACAACCAAAGGGGATGTGTCATCATTGTAGGGCTTTATCAAAGAACTTACCCTGCGAAGGCTTTCGATCATACCCCCCCTGCCTTCCTGAATGTCGAAGTATACGATATTTCTGCCACTGTCGTGACCGAAAAACTCTGTCTGCCCCGGCATCATCAAATCCCTTTGGGTGGAATGAGCTTTGTGAATTTTCTCTTTCCCGGAATATGGCACCAAATGCCCATCTAAAAATATACGCCATACTGAAACCACACCTTTGATTATTTGAATCTTAAAAAACAAAAGCATTGCTTTGGATGTTTTTTTCAGCTCGACCAGTTCCCATATATTGGTACGGATGTTTACCAAGTTTGCAATCTTTTCTATCCCTATTATTTGTCCAAATTCCTTTTTATAAGCAGTCTTGAATTGTTCCACTGACAGTATTTTGTTGACATGCATCATCACAAACATTAATGGTATTCATAGGTAATTGCCAATAAGTGAGGATAATTGATTTAAATAATTATATTTCTTTATTATTGCGGCACGGTATAATATGCTTCCTCCGTAACGATTTTCCTGATAATCAAACTCTTCAACGAATAGCCGGTTAGCCGGTTCACAATGTTTATCTTCTACTTCTACCTCGCTTTCAAAATTTATTTATTCCTTTGCGATATTTTGGTGTTGTGTTTCTGAAATTAGGTTGACTTTTTTGATGCCAAATAGCTCTAACTTCTTGTGTTGAAGTAGGCAATAAACGATAACTATCTCCAAATTTACAATGATCGTTATAATGTCCTCTTTCATAATCAAAAGAACTTTTGATATTGTAATAATTATTAACCACTTTTTCACCTGTATTTTGTTCAACAGGTATTTTGATTTTCACACTGGTAGAATATGACATTAAAACCCCTTCATTAACTTCATCAGTATTAATTTCAGTATTTAAACCTGTTTCATTATAATGCTCATAAACTGCCAATCTTGCTTCTGCTGACATTTCTGAATCATTAAATAATTTTGCATCCCCTGAAGTCTGCAATAAAGGCTTCCCTTCTGAATCATTTTTATTCAATAGATTATTGTATGTTTCATTGTCAACAATTCTAATATTGTGGCTATTATCATCACCATCGGAACCCAAATACTTGCCATTTTTAGTAAAGTAATCATCATCCAACAGTCCTGTTGGATCAATTTTATTCAAAGGATTCCATTGAACATAATTGTAAGGGCTGAGGCTTGGTCTTTCTTTTGCCATTGGGTCAACACT
>JAYENB010000328.1:0-6885 GCA_034721855.1 Bacteroidota bacterium | reverse complement strand
ATTAGGTCAATTAGGTCAATTAGAAATTATAAAAATGTATAAACTAAGAAATTGATGTTAAATAAATATACTGTGAATGGTTACTTAAAATCTGACAGGTTCATAGTTTTCCGGAATTTTAAATGGTGTTTTTAACGAATCTCCGCATGCTGCCTTTTTGTTTTGCAGTTCCAACCTGACATATTGTTGTCCGGTAAGGCTGATGACAATTGAAGCAGGATATTGATCGTTGTTTTCATGATTTGTGCTGTATTCAATTTGTATTTCATCCCCGGTAAGGATACTCAATAGCCTGGTAGAGGCAAGTTTATGAGTGGATGGATAAAACCGGAAGCGCTGTTCAACCCACCCCGGACTGAATACCTTAACCCTGTTTTGGACGTCTTTCGGTTTTTCTGCATTCAGCTTCAGGCAATAATAAATACTGTCTTTGCAGGGTTTGATTTTTTTGTGCAGATCCTGTTGATAATGTGGATTCAAGACAACCATTTTTTGCAACAACACATCCTGAATGGTAAAAAAGCCGGGAGTTAACATGAGTGTTCTGGAAAAATAATCATAGTTTCCCTGGTAATAATATTTGTTTACCCTGTCCACAAATTGCAGACTATCAGGCGTTAATAACATTCTCATGCCTTCGATGTTCATGTACCTGACCGAAACCCAAATCAGGCTGTCTGTGTACATGCGTATGTAACAAGTGGCACGTTGAGTTCCTGATGTTGAATCGGTATATTTTGCTTTGAAACGCAGGTCAAGAATGTTTGCATTAACATAACTTGTGTCATGAGCGTTCAATAGTTCATTTATGGTAATGTTAGGGTAAGAAGTGCCTGCAATGCGGCTTGTTTTACACGCATGAAAAAACAGGGTCAAAAACACAAATAACGCAAAAACTGTCAGTTGGCATATGTACAGTTTTGTTTTATTCATCAATCAGCTTTCCCGTTTCAATCTTTTGTTTCAGTGCTTTGGTGGGTTCTTTCTCATCATACAATTGGAGTGCCGCTTTCCACAGCATAACAGCATCATCCTTTCTTCCGTTTTTATACAAGGCATCACCATAATGTTCAACGATAGCTGGCCTGCTGTTTCCTCCTGAATTATAGGCTTTTTTAATGTAAGTGAGTGCCTCTTTATAATTTTCGAGCTTATACAATATCCATCCATAGGTGTCTTGGTAGCTGGGATTATCCGCTTCAATTTCAATAAGCCTTTCACTCATTTTTTTTGCTTTTGCCAGATTTTGCTCCCTTAGCGACAGGTAATAAGCGTAATTATTGAGTACAAATGTGTTTTCAGGGTCAATTTTGAGGATTTTTTCAAAGGTACTGTCAGCCAGTTCATGTTTGCCGGTTTCTTCATAAGTTTCGCCGAGGAAAGTAAGCAGTTCTATCTTGATTTGTTTATTATCGAAAGGAAGTTTCAATCCTTTTTTTGCATATTCAACGCATTTGTCAAAGCATTCAGTTTGAAATGCTGCAACGCTTCCATACAGGTATGGGAGCGGTTGATGTGGGAAAAGGGTGGTAATGGTATCCGCGTACTGGTACATGGTTTCAAAATCGCCAAGTTGGTTTTGGATGTAAAGCATTTGCTCCCATATCAGGTATTTATCCCTGTTGCTCTCAAGTACCTGTTTGATTACAGTCACCGCCTCATCGTATTCCTCTACTTTCACAAGAAAATCTGAATATACCGTAAGCGCCTTTGGTTCTGCAGGATGAGTACGTACCAGGGTGTTGAATAATTCCCTTTGTTTCTGCACTTCAAATTCTGAGGTTCCGGTAGTGGTAAGCAGCGATACGAGCATTTCAATTTTAACATCCACATCCATGTCTTCGCATGCAAAGGCTTGTTTTAAATAATCATACGCTTTGTCATACTCGGCAGTTTGTTGATAAAACTGCGAAATAGACAACAGGATATCTCCTTTTAAATTTTCGGTGTTTTCGAGTTCGTCATAGATTTCCTGTGCTTTTGTTTTGTCACCGATGTCAATATAAAGTTCGGCAAGAAGGGCTTTGTATTGTGCATTTCCGGGATACGCTTCTGATAATGCTTTAATTTCATCAATGGCTTTATCCGGTTTATCCATTGATTGATACAGCCGCTCTTTTTCTATTGAAATGACATCCGTAATCCCAAATCTCTTTTCAGCCTCCTTCATGGTTTTAATTGCATCTTTTGGTTCGCCAATGGATTGATATAACGAGGAAAGCATAAAGTAATATTCAAGCCTGTTGGGTTTGAGTTCAATGATTTGTTCCATGGCTTCACTTGCATTCGCAAACAGGCCTGCATTTTGATAAAGTTGAACCAAGAGAATGTTATACCAGATATTCTCTTCATCCAATTCCACCGCTTTTTTTGCATGTTGCCGTGCCGTGGCATAATAACCCAGTTGAGAATTAACTTCAGCAAGTTCATAATACAAAGGGGCCTCATCATCAATGTATTGTCGTGCCTTTTCAAATTTTATGGAAGCTTGTTCATATTTTCCAAGCATTTTTAACCTCAGGCCTTCCAGAAAGTGAGCATCGTAATAGAATTCCTCTTCTGTTTTTATTTTGGTTTCAGTTCTTGTTTTTTCACCTTTTTTCAACAGTGAACAGGATACAGAAAAAACAGACAACAGAAACAAAACTGGTAATATACGGGCAAATGTTTTCATAATTTATGAATTATTAATTTTGGTATAATCACCGATGTTTAAATCATCAGCATGATTTTTAATTATTGTGTGATTTCCTATTAATGAATTGGTTAATATGGTATTTTCGATGATAGCATCATCACGGATAATGCTGTTTTCAATATTAGAGTTAAGGATTTGTGTGTTTTCTCCCAGGGAAACGTATGGTCCGACAACGGATTTATGAATTTTCACATTTTTTCCAATATAGCAGGGGGGAATAATCACCGAGTCAACAAATTCCGCTTTGTCAGAGACCAGGTCTTCGTGTTTTAAATAATGCAGCATGCGTTGATTGGTATGAACGGTTGCATTTTTATTGCCACAATCCATCCATTCAATAACTTCGCCGGGATAAAATTTCACGCCTTGTTTGTTCATGTTTTCTAAGGCATCGGTAAGCTGATATTCGCCATTGCCTGTGATTTTATTATCCAGCAGGTATTGAATAGCGTTGCGGAGTTTTTCTCCTTCTTTAAAATAATAAATGCCGATGATGGCCAAATCGGAAACGAATGTTTTGGGTTTTTCAATAAAATCTGTGATTTGGCCCGAATCACCCAGCTTTACCACTCCAAAAGAAGACGGGTTTTTTACCTTTTGAACCCATATTGTGGCGTCGTGATTGTCATTGAGTTTAAAATCAGCTTTGAACAAAGTATCCGCAAAGGCTACCACAATTTTGCCATCCATGGCATCGGCAGCACATTGAATAGCGTGAGCCGTTCCAAGGGCTTCTTCCTGGTAAAAAAAACTTGATTTGGCATTTATTCTGCCGGCAATTTCTTTTAACTGATTTTTTATTTCTTCATCAAAATCCCCAATGACAAAAGCAATTTCTTCAATGCCTTCGCTTACAACCTCCGCAATGTTTTCAACGAGATGCTGGACAATGGGTTTCCCTGCCACCGGGATCAATGGTTTTGGTACATTTAATGTGTGTGGCCGCATGCGTTTTCCCATGCCGGCCATGGGGATAATTATTTTCATAACGTCAATTTTTGCCGGTATGCCCAAAACCGCCGGCTCCTCGTTTTGTTTCGTTTAACAGTTCCACTTCGGTTAATGTTGCCTGTTCGTGTTTTGCAATAACCATCTGACAGATACGGTCGCCATTTTCTATGGTATATGTTTCTTTTGACAAATTGACAAGAATAACCCCAATTTCTCCCCGGTAATCAGCATCAATGGTTCCCGGCGTATTGAGCACACTTATACCATGTTTTAGCGCTAATCCGCTCCGTGGGCGAATCTGGGCTTCATATCCGGGAGGCAACTCAATGTACAAACCGGTGGGAACAAGTGTTCTCTCCAACGGTTTCAGGGAAACAGGGTTTCCCAGGGATGCCCGTAAATCAAGACCTGCTGCATATACTGTCTTATACTCTGGCAAAGGATTGTTTGATTTGTTAACAATATTCACTTTCATCTTATTTCCTTAAAAAGTTTACAAAATACAATATTCAATGCATAAATAAAAATTAAACCGCATCTTTTTGCCTTATTCTGGTAATCAGGTGTTCATTTTTTATTGCAAAAATAATGAAGCCTGCAATTAAAACCGTATTTGTGATGTACTTAATCCAGGCTGTTTGTTGATTAGTCCAGCTAAATAACACATAAATAACTGCAGCGATTACCGCGTACAAACCGATTTTTTTCAGGTTATACGGAATGGGAAAATGCTTTTGCCCCAGGTAATAGGATATAAAAGCCATGGATACGTAACAAACAAGCGTTGCGATGGCTGAGCCCATATAACTGATGTATGGAATTAATATGATATTTAAAACAAGCGTTATCAAAGCACCGACTATGGCCATCCATGCCCCGTATTTGGTTTGATTGTTCAATTTATACCACACCGACAGGTTAAAATATATGCCCAAAAACAAATTAGCAATCAATAAAATGGGCACCACAGAAAGGCCTTCATGGTATTCTGCATCAATAAAATATTTCACAACATCAATGTACCCGGTAATGCCAAGAAAAATAACCAAACCAAAAATAATAAAATACGTCATAACCTCTGCAAACAGGTTTTTAGAATGCTTTGATTTCGCCTCCGAAAAGAAAAACGGTTCGGCTGCATACCGGAACATCTGGATAAACAGTGTCATCATGATTGACAACTTATAATTGGCGCCATATATCCCCAGTTCAGACATCACATGGTTTTGATCTCCCGGCAGCATATATTTAAGCAAAATCCTGTCAATGGTTTCATTCACCATGCCGGCCAACCCACCTATAAGTAAAGGAAATGAATACCATAGCATTTTACGAAGCAAAGCCCTGTCAAAGTGAAACTTAACATCAAAAACATCCGGAAGCAGCAACAACAAGGTGATTGAACTTGCCAGCAGATTTGAAATAAAAATATACCCTACGCCAATGGCCGGATTATACACCTGTAATATCAGTGCATCCGGATTGCTTTTTGCCACAGCCGGGCATAACAGCAGAAAGAATAAATTAAAACCGATGTTGATCCCGATGTTGATGATTTTTATGGTAGCAAATCGCCAGGCTTTGTTCTGCTGGCGAAGTTTGGCAAATGGAATAGCTGAAAAGGCATCAAAAGCTAAAATAAAACTAAACCAGCGAATCCACTCCGGATGTTGTGAATGTTCCACCATGGATGCAATCGGCTGTGCGAAAATATTGATTAGAACAATAAAAAGCGCAGAGGTGAAAAAAATTGAAGTGAGGCTTGTGGAGTAAGTTTTATCAAATTCCGATTTGTTTTGTGAAAACCTGAAAAATCCGGTTTCCATGCCATAAGTCAGGATAATGATAAGGAAAGTTACATAGGCATAAAACTCGGTAACAACACCATATTCTCCCGGATGGAACACCCTGGTGTACAACGGGACAAGCAAATAGTTCAATAAACGGACTACCACACTGCTAAGCCCGTAAATTGCAGTTTGTCCTGCCAGTTTTTTTATGCCTCCACCCATGGTTTGATTTTGTTCTAATAAATGGTTGATAAATTTAATAAATTGTGTTTTTTGAAATTTCTCACCGTGTTCAATCGTATATATATTAATTTTTTCAAATCAACCGATATTTAGAGTAGAATAATCATTTTATAATGGTCGGCTCCGGCATCTTTAAACAAAGAACCAACCGTAACAAAACCAAATGTTTTATAAAAATTCACAGCATTTTTCTGTGCATAAAGGTACATATTGTCTTTGCTTTTGCCAAGATGTGCCATGAGTTTATGCATCAGACATTTACCAATTCCATATTGCCTGTGCTTTCTTATCACGGCCATGCGCTCCAGCTTGATTCCTTGTTCAGTTTTACGCAGGCGGCAAACAGCAACAGGTTGGTCGTGATGAAACAACAAACCATGTGTTGCATCGGCATCCTTCCCATCAAACTCATCGTTCACATCAAAACCCTGTTCCTCAACAAATACCTTATAGCGGATGGTTTTTGCAGTGTCAAACAATGTAGAATTGAGTTTGTCAAATACGATCAAATGGCAGTCAGAACAAGGTGTTGTTGGCTTCTTTTTGTTCATTTTCGTAGTTTTCATCAACAAGAAGGTTTTCTGCTTTGGATGCCAGGGTAGCAAGTTTATCACAACGTTCATTTTCCTTAACATTAGAATGCCCTTTTACCCAGTGAAATTTCACGTCGTGTTTTCTATAGACATCAAGAAATCTAAGCCACAAATCGCGGTTTTTCTTTTTCTTAAACTGTTTTCGTTCCCATGTAAACACCCATCTTTCCTCAACCGCTTCGCATACGTATCTGCTATCCGTATAAACATCCACTTTGCTTCCTTTAACTATCAATGCTTCCAGGGCTTTTATCACGGCAAGCAGTTCCATGCGGTTGTTTGTGGTTTTCCGAAATCCTGCTGAAAATTCTTTACGCCTGTTACCACTCATCAAAACCACTCCATATCCACCGGGGCCGGGATTTCCCCTGGCCGCACCATCAGTATAAATTGTTACCGTTGGTTTTTCCATAAATGGAATTTTTGAGAGGGAAAGATAGAGATAAAATTTGGGGAAAGAAAAACGTTATCATAAAAAAGAAGCTTTTCAGCGGCAAGGTAATGACTTTTTATGCGGAGATCATGTATTAGTTTTCATCATTATCCTGTAAAAGTTCCAACTGTTCTTTTACAAATTCTATATTTCGTTTAAGCTTATAATCAAACCATT
>JAYENB010000327.1:0-6886 GCA_034721855.1 Bacteroidota bacterium | reverse complement strand
ACCCCACTGCAGACATGTAAACGTAAATTATCTAATCCAAACCTGTAATCATAGTAGTTCGTTCTTTAATTAATATAACTTGTCCGGCGAAGACGGGACCGTGTCCGGCGTAGCAGAGCGAAGACGGATCAATAAACATTTAAATAAATCCTAAATCCTAACACCTCATTTTTGAATTATGAAAATTTTTGGATCAATAATAACTAAATCAGAGTAGGTTGGAGCGAGTAGCATAGTTTTGAACATTATTAATCCGTCTTCACTTCATCCGTCTTCACTTCATTACGCCGGACAAGTTTACGCCGGACAAGTTTTGTATTTTGATATTGTTTAGTATTTAAAAATTAGGATTTAGGATTTCCAGTTTACCCCGTTGGTTATTCAACCTACGAGGTTTATCTAAGTTAGGATTTAGAAATTAGTGCTTCGGATTTATTGATATGTTAACTAGTGTCTGTCCATAATGTCCGATTTCTTCGTTACGCTCGTATTTAAAACAGTCATTTACGAAAGTAAACTCCTTGATTTTAAATACTTCGCAAGCCTCGAACTCGAACATTCTGAACGAGACACTGACTGTATCGACACACACTAACTAGTTTACTAACTTACACTTCCATATCTTCTTCAATAAACTGAATGTCATATTTTTCCAGTTCGTCAAGAATGGGGTTATACAACTCGGGAATAACAGGTGTATGTACGCCCGTAAGTTTGATTTCTCCAATGGCAAGCAGGCGAACGGCAATGGCAGCCGGGGTTCCTACCGTGATGGCCATAGCTGTTTGTGTCTGGTCCTTGCCAATGTAAGCAAAGCTTGATTTCCTGCCTTTTTTCTCTCCATTTTGTTCATACACAAATTTGTGCTGCATGACAATCATGTCTTTGTCATTTTCTCCGAGGGCAAGTTTAGGTTCAAGTATGCTTTGTAAAATCTGGGCAGGGGTGGCGTTTTCCTTGTTTATCGACGTGTCTCCGAAAATGCCCAGCCATTTCATTTTTTGCATGATATCACCATCTTCGTCCAAATCAAACATGGCACAGATTTTATCTTCCACGGATTTTTGCGGGTCGTAAGGCAGGAATGAATTGATGAATTCTCTGTAGGATGTGTTTTTATCGCCTTCGTAAACAATAGAGTCATCTGTTAGCCCAAGCTGTACAAATATATTCCATGCTTCGCAATACCCCGGGCGGCGGAATGTTCCCCTGAAAATGCTGGGAATGTCTTCCAAACCGTAGGTTTTTCGATATGATAAGGAATCCCTGTTAGGATAAATTTCAAATTCACCAAAATCCAGTACTTCAGTTTTTGCTGTTCTGGTAAACAATTGGTGATAGGGAATGTACTTGTATTTGTTGTTTTCTAAGAAGCAGGATGTTGCCTGACCTGCCAGTACAACGTTGCGCGGGTTCCATGTGAATTTGTAATGCCACGGGTTGTTGTCATATTCAGGGGCTACCAAACCGCCTGTACTGGATGAAAAGGCCAGCATTTTACCACCTTCTTTACGGATGTCGTCAATTACCCGCATGGCAGACATGTGGTCAATGCCAGGGTCCACACCCAGCTCGTTTAGCATTACTATGCCTTTGTCCTTTGCAGCTTGATCAAGTGCCTGCATCTCTTTTGAGACATAAGACGCTGTTACCATGTGTTTACCGTGTTTTACACAGGCTTCAGCTATCAGTGCATGAAAACGTGCCGGAAGGAATGATACGGCAATATCACACCCTTTTACTTCTTCATCAATTTGTGCCTGGTTTTGAACGTCAAATTTGATGGCTTCCCCGCGTGAATGTCCTTTGATCTTTTCAGCGGTTTTTTCGGGATGCCGGTTCCCGATGCGCAATTGCCAGTCTTCTTTTTCGGAGTGTTCGAGAAGGTAGTCAATCAGACTGGTGGCTGAAAGCCCGGCTCCTAATACTAAAATGCGTTTCATTGTATTTGCGTTTTTATGTTAATTTTCCGTAGCGAAAGAAAAACAAGATTTTACATAAAAACAAAGATTTTTGTCAATCTTATTATGTTTTACACAATGTGAAATGTTAATAAAATAGCATGAGGAGGGAGGTGTCTGATTTTTAGGCGATTAAAAAGCAAAACTTACCAACATGTTGTTTAAGTTTACTGAAAGCTTGATATACTTGCTTTTCAGGACTTGTAATCGCACCTAAAATTCAAAATCCTAAATTTTTAAACCAATTGCTATATTTGAAATTCCTCATGTTTGTAGTATTTTTTTTGGGATTTTAAATTTTGGATTTATTTTGGATTTTGAGCTTTGAACTTTGATCTTTTGATCAATTGTTTGACTTTATAGACACGCATTAATTAAAGGGTTCAAAAGATTTGTAAATAAATTTTAAAATTTTTAAACTTAGCGTCTCTCCGTCTTTGCGGTGGGGAGCTACTTTTGTTGATATTGATTAGTTTCAAAATTTTTTGTATTTTGCACAAAAAAATAAATGGGATGAAAAAATTCAATTTGATATTAGGTTTAATTGTTATCCCACTACTGCTTAGTGCGCAGTCAGTGGAAGGCTTGTGGAAAACCATTGATGATGAAACAGGCAATGCCAAATCCATTGTGAAAGTGTATAAAGCCAATGGAAAACTGTACGGCGAAATTGTAAAACTCATCGAAAACAAAGACCCGAATGCCAAATGTACCGAATGCCCGGGGGAATTGAAAAACAAACCATTAAGAGGGATGCGTATCATTTACGGCCTGGAAAAGAAAAGAGGAAAATGGAAAGGTGATGATGGCATACTTGATCCCGAAAAGGGCAAATATTACAACTGCAAAATTTGGGCAGAAAGTGATACTAAACTGAACGTTAGAGGGTACATCGGCCCGCTATACCGGACACAAAACTGGATACGTTACCAGTAATAATCCTTTGTGTTGATAAACCATAGTGATTGGATTTTTTTATGGGGAAAAATCATCGTATTTTTGCCTTAAATAGTGTTTGTCCAGAATGTCCGATATCTGCGTTATTGCTCAAATTTTAAATCCTCATATACGCTAGTATACTGCGGTTTACAATTTTCGTACGCCTTGATCTCGAACATTCTGAACCAAACACTCGACTTTACAGACAAGCACTAAATTTGCATCTATATGGCAAAAAAGACAAGTAAAACCCCTCTGATGGATCAGTATTACAGGATCAAAGCAAAACATGCCGATGCTATCCTGTTGTTTCGTGTCGGGGATTTTTACGAAACCTTTGAAACGGATGCCGTTGAAATTTCACGGATTTTGGGTATTACCCTAACAAAACGTGCCAACGGAGCTGCTTCTTATGTGGATTTGGCCGGATTTCCTTACCATGCCCTGGATACATATTTGCCGCGGCTTGTAAGGGCAGGACAAAGGGTTGCTATATGTGAGCAACTTGAAGATCCAAAACTTGCCAAAAAACTCGTAAAACGAGGCATTACAGAAATGGTTACCCCGGGAATTTCCATGAATGAAAATGTACTGGAACACCGTGAAAACAATTTTCTTGCCTGTATTTATTTTGGTAACCCGAAAACCGGCTTAGCCTTTCTGGATATTTCCACTGGCGAATTTTTGCTTGCCGAAGGAAACAGGGGATACGCTGATAAGCTTTTACAAAGTATGAAGCCCAAAGAGGTGCTTTATCAGCGTTCCAAAAAGGATGAAATATCTGAATTTATTGGCGATAGATTCATTACATATCCCCTTGATGAATGGGTGTTTACCCTCGAAAATGCATACGATAAATTGTTGAACCATTTTCAGACCAAAAACCTGAAAGGCTTCGGTGTGGAAGATGCTAAATCCGGTATTGTGGCAGCAGGAGCCGTAATGAATTACCTTGAGTTAACTGAGCATCGCCAGATTGATCACATCACGGGCATCACCAGACTTACGAAAGATAATTACGTGTGGTTAGACAAGTTTACCATAGACAACCTTGAGATTTTTCAACCCCTCAATCCGGGAGGCAAATCCCTGATTGATGTACTCGACAATACCAAAACAGCGATGGGAGCCAGGCTGTTGAAACGCTGGCTGGCATTTCCCCTGCTGGATGTTCAAAAAATTAATCAGCGCCTGGATAGTGTTGAATTTCTTATCAACAGCAGTGAATTACGGGATGAGTTAGCGGGGCATTTTCGCAACATTGGTGACCTTGAACGCCTGATATCTCGTGTTGTTGTGGGGAAGGTAAATCCACGGGAAGTAAATCAATTTAAAGCTGCTTTTCATGCCATTGAACCCATAAAAAAGAAATTGTCTGACATTGATGATGCAGGCCTCAGGCAGATTGCCGATCAACTCAATCCATGCCAGGAGATCCGGGATCGTATAGAAAAAGAAATCACCGATGATCCGCCCGTGCTGGTTAACAAAGGAGGAGTCATTGCTGATGGTGTTTCATCTGAACTGGATGAACTCCGGAAAATTGCCCATTCAGGCAAAGATTACCTCCTGAAAATGCAGCATGAACAGGCCAAAATAACCGGGATCAGCAGCCTCAAAGTAGGATATAACAATGTGTTTGGTTATTATTTTGAAGTCAGGAATACACACAAACACAAAGTGCCTGAAGATTGGGTGCGCCGCCAGACACTGGTTAGTGCTGAGCGATACATCAACGATGAGTTGAAAGAGTATGAATCCAGGATACTGGGGGCCGAAGAAAAAATACTCGAACTCGAACAACAGCTTTTCAATAAACTTGTCACATCCTTATCGGAATATACCGAAGCGGTACAATTGAATGCCTCTATGATAGCGCATCTTGATTGCCTTTGTTCATTTGCCATATCCGCCATAAACAATGAATACAACAAACCATCCGTGGATGATACTTTGATGATTGATATCCACGAGGGGAGGCATCCAGTAATCGAACAGCAACTTTCTGCAGAAGAAAAATACGTGCCTAACGATGTGTTGCTCGATACGGAAAATCAGCAAATCATGATGATCACCGGGCCCAACATGTCAGGTAAGTCGGCATTGTTGCGTCAAACTGCACTGATTTGCCTGATGGCGCAGGCCGGCAGTTACGTTCCGGTAGAAAGCGCCAAGATCGGGATGGTGGATAAAATTTTCACCAGGGTAGGGGCTTCCGATAACATCTCACTTGGAGAATCCACGTTTATGGTGGAAATGAATGAGGCTGCCAATATCCTGAATAACATCAGCGAACGCAGCCTGATATTGCTTGATGAACTGGGCAGGGGTACCAGTACTTATGATGGCATCAGCATTGCCTGGGCCATTGCTGAATACATCCACGAACATCCGAAATCACATGCCAAAACATTGTTTGCTACTCACTATCATGAGTTGAATGAGATGGAAAAATCTTTTTCCAGGATCAGGAATTACAACGTGTCTGTGAAAGAAGCGGACAATAAAATTTTGTTTCTCCGCAAACTGGAACGTGGTGGCAGCGAACATAGTTTTGGTATTCACGTAGCTAAAATGGCTGGTATGCCGCCTTCAGTGGTAAAGCGCGCCAATCAAATTCTTGAACAACTTGAAGCGGGTTCAACCGACAAAGGTATGAAGCGCCCCACCAGTACCATAAGAAACCAGCGTGAAGGCATGCAAATGAGCATTTTTCAGTTGGATGACCCTGTCCTAAAAGACATCCGTGACAAGATAAAAGACATTGACATCAATAACCTTACGCCGGTTGAAGCCCTGAATAAGCTCAATGAGATTAAAAAATTGTCGGGGAAATAAATAATAATTTTTCGCTTTATTCTAAATATCGGATGATTTGAAAAAAATATTTTTGCCAATGAAAACGGTTAGAAAATCCAAAGATCAAAGATCAAAAATCAAAGTTCAAAATAAAATTCAAAATTAAAAATATAGTAACTAATCAGCATCAGTAAAAATAGCTCCTCACCGCAAAGACGGAAAGTCGCAAAGGTTTAAAATTTGTAAATTAAACTGTTAACCCCGTTGAAAAATTTCTACGGGGTTAACAACGGTTAAAAAATGTTAATAATGGTTAAAATCGGTTACTTATGAAATGTAGGTGTTCTAAAAATAAGACATAACACAACCGTATTTAATTAGTGTTAACCAATGTTAACTGTCTATGTGACCAAATTATTCAATTTCTTAGTAACCTTGCCCGGCGACAGACGGGTCTCCGTCTTTGCGGTGAAAATTGTATGCGTCTGAAAAGTTAAGTTTTTTTTTAATTTTAGCACTGAGTAGTTACAAAATATACAATGAAAGAAAATAAAAAACCATATGATTTACACGAGAGAATATTGTTATTCGCAAAAAGAATTCTTGAAATATGCAAATTATTACCTCCATTACCTGAATGTAATAGAATAAGAGGACAATTGGGTGGTGCGGGAACATCTATTGGAGCCAATTATGAGGAAGCAGACGGTTCAATAACCAAAAAGGACTTCATTAATAAACTTGCGATATCAAGAAAAGAGGCAAAAGAAACAAGATATTTTCTACGCATCATAAGTGGAACTTATCTTGATCCTTCCGAAATAGCAAAAGACATACGGGAATCAGAAGAGATAATTAATATCCTAAGTAGTATGATAAACAGGTCAACGGGTGGAAAAAGAAGTTAATCATGCGGTATAAACAGTTTTGAATCCATCTTCGCTCCGTCTTCATTTCATCCGTCTTCACTTCATTACGCCGGACAAGTTTACACCGGACAAGTTGTTTTTTACTTCTTAAATCCCGTAGGATAGAAATCCAACGGGATAAATCAATTTTTATTCGTAACTGTTCACATTTTAAAATTAAATAACTGTTAATTGACCTAATTTCTAATTGCTCTAATTAATCTAAAAAATGACCAATAAAACTAATAACAAAAAGTGGGATTTAGAAGAAAGAACAGC
>JAYENB010000326.1:0-6895 GCA_034721855.1 Bacteroidota bacterium | reverse complement strand
GTAAAAATCAGAAGTAAATATTTCATCACGTATTGATTTGTATGAAAAGCCATAACACATAAACAACGTCAACACGGAAAAAATATTATTGAGCTTTCCGGTTTATCCGGGTTAGGGTTTAGGAGTTGGGTTTTATGATTTAGAAAAGTTTTCCTCTTAAAACCTAAAACCTAACCCCTTATTTTGAAGTTCCCCTGTTTTCCCAGGGGCAAGAACTGATTAGTTACAATTTATGAACCCTTAACTTGTACATTTAATTCATGCAAAATATCATCAAAACTCCAGTTTTTCAAAACTGAGATGATTTGTGGATCCGGATATTTGTATATGATTTCAAGCTTTTTTCTTTCCAATGGTTCATTGTTAATGACATCAAACAGGTGATGAATTTTTTCAGCAATGTGTTTTGGTTGTTGTTCTATTTTTATGCGTTTTAACATCTGTGTTTTTATTTGGGATGCGGATAGATTATCCAATGCTTTTATCCGGTTTTCGTAATCTTTATTTTTCAGGTACCAATTATGTATTTGATTGACTTGGGACTCAAACATAGTTTTATTGTGCTTTTCAGTTTTAGTGGTTACGGGGATATCATAATCTGATAAAAATTGATGGATTTCATACAGTTGCCCTGACGGTAGATTATGTACAGCATGTTCGTAAGGGTCCCAGACTGTATTGAAAACAATTTGAGAATGAATGCTGTTGGCATATTCAAGAACGTCAGGAATATCCTGCCAGTTTTCCCTGGTCACGGTACAGGATATAATTAAAGCCCTGTTGTTTTCCTGCTTTCGCAAAAGATGGATGAATTCATCAATGTTTTTTAATACGGTATCCAGTTTGGCATTTTTTCTGATGTATTCAAATTTTTCTTTATTCAGCGAATCTATAGATACCCCAATGTCAAATTTGCCTGATGCGATGTAATTCCTGATTTTATCGTTTATTATGGTTCCATTGGTTTGCACAAAAAAATTTGCGTTGGGGTTGTTTTTTATTGTGGTGTCCCAAATATCATAATACATTGGAATGAGAAAGGGTTCACCCCCGGAAAACCTGAGCAATTGTGTTTTTTTTAGCAGTGGTTTTATGTATTCTAAAAAATTATCATCGTAGGGGGTATTGATTTTTGGTTTGTTGTCCCTGTTTTTTCGTATTGAGCTGGACAAGGAACCATCACACATGATACATTCGAGATTGCAAGTGTTGTCAAGCTCAAATTCCATCATAACCGGATATTTTGTTTTGGGTTTTAAGAAATCAAAATGTTTGGCCATAACCCCCTGGTAATTTTTATTAAGCAATTCATTTTTACACATTGAGCAACCATAATCCAGATTGTTGTTTTTGATGCCACGCTTTAATGTTTTTAGTCGTTTGCCTTTCCAAATGTCAAGAGGTTTTTGGTCGGGGTATGTGCCGATGGGGAAATCCCTGTTGAAACAGCATGAAAACACATGACCTGTCCGGCTAAAATACAGGTTTGAAAATGGTGCACGGCAAATGGGTTTTTTCTTTTTAACCTGCCGGAAGTTGTTATAGGCTTTTATGATATGAT
This sequence comes from Bacteroidota bacterium, assembly GCA_034721855.1. Lineage (GTDB taxonomy): Bacteria > Bacteroidota > Bacteroidia > Bacteroidales > ML635J-15 > JAQIBY01. The sequence goes on along the minus strand of JAYENB010000326.1, from coordinate 5,334 downwards.
GAGGTATTTTATTCACGGTATATAAAACAATTAAAATGCATGTATTGAGCGATTATAATACACACAAAAATAACAAAATAAATGCGATTGGCTATTGTGGTTTGCGCATTTTGACATTTTTTACCATCATGGCTATGCCTTCACGCATTAAATTAGCCATTTCGGTAAATGATGTTATGTTCAATATTCTTTTCAGAATAAACGAAGGCCTGAAATAGAATTTCCGAATGGCTTTTTTCTGCAGTTTTAACAGTTCGTTGTTGCTGATTTTTTGATTTTTCCAGATAGGTAACGTTTCTGATGATTCGGTGTTCAGGTTGTTGGGGTCTATGATGCCAAGGTTTATGGCTTCCTGTCTGAAATCAGTGCCAAATCGTGGCGCGACAATATTGAATGAAGCAAAATCAAGGGGTAGTGTTCTGGCAAGTTTGGCTGTAGCTTGAATGGATTCCTTGCTTTCTCCCGGAAATCCAATCATAAAAAACCCACTAACTTTAATTCCTGCCTTTTTTATCTTGATGATGTTTTCTTTGCTTTGTTTCAGGGTGATGTTTTTTTTGTGTTTTATCATCAACGATTCATTGGCTGATTCAATGCCGGCCATTATGGTGTGGCATCCGGCAGCTTTCATCAATGTTAGTAGTTCCTGATCCAAAACATCGGTTCTTGAAAGGCATGTCCATGAAAAATTGAAGTCATGGGATAGCATGTTTTCAAGCAATTCCATGGTGCGTGATTTATTGATGCCGAAGGTTTGGTCCCTGATGTATAATTCTTTTACGCCAAGTTTTATTAACATTTTCAGTTCATCAATGACATGATTGACAGGCCGGAGTTTATAATTGAGGTTGCCAACGGGGCAAAAGTCACAATTATAGGGACAGCCAAAATCAGTAAGGATACTTGCAAATGGTTTCTTTTTTGCAAATGGAAAATGATAAGTTTTCAAGTTGATTTTATCCCATAAGGGCAGTGGTACTGTCCAGTCTCCCTTGGTGTGATGTTCCTGCCCTTCCACAATATGTTGATGATGACGGTAAATGACATTGGGAATGTTGTGATTGTCATTTTTATCTTTTGTAAGGTATTGAATGATATCCGGCGTGGAAAAGTCTGTAAAAATGGCATCAAGTTGTTTGTTATCATAAAGGCTCCTGGTTCTGAATTCATTAAAAACATCACCAGTGCCTACCATTTTACAGGTGGGAATAGCTTCTTTTACTGTTGAGATAAAATCCATGTCTTGATGATAGGAGGGAGCAGAACTGAGGAAAACAATGACATCGGGTGTAATGTATTTTACTGTTGATAAACACTGATTTTGATCCATTTTTTCAGCGATGGCATCAATTATAAATACATTGCCGATTTGTGCCAGCCTGCCACTCAGATAGATTAAATCAACCGGATGATAATAATACCTTGCTTTTGATACTTTCGAACAATAATAATCCCGAAAATATTGTTTTTCCCCGGGAGGATTCAACAATATAATGTGCTTTGTTTTGCTCATGCCTGGTGTTTCATTTACTTGTCTTTTTGAGTGATGTTTATGGTTTTATCAACAAAATAATGGTTTGTTTTTTCCTGTCGATGGTAAATACGAATTAACACTTCCGTTTGGATACCCATGAGTGCCAAAATGATGGTAATAAGCATAAACAATACCGTCATTAAAAGAAACGGATTTCCTGTCATGTCGGTGTTATAAAAGATTTTCATTAAAATCACAGCCAGTCCCGATAACAATCCTAAAAACAAGCTTAACAGCGCAGAGCCACCGTACAGGTAAATAGGTTTGGTACTGTAAGCAGTTATGAATTGTACGGTCAAAAAATCAAGTATTACTTTAAAGGTTCGATTGAGGTTGTAATGCGACTTCCCGTGTTTCCGGGCATGATGTTTAACAGGTAGTTCTACAATTTTAGCGCCTCTTCTGGCAGCGATTAGGGGTAAAAACCTGTGCATTTCCCCATATAAATGAATGTCTTTAATTATATCCCTTCTGTAAGCCTTGAGTGAACAACCAAGATCATGAATTTTAACGCCACTAAGTCTTCTGATGAGGGAGTTAGCAAGCTTTGAAGGAATTTTCCGGAAAAAGAGTTTATCCTTCCTGTTGGTACGCCATCCACTGGCAATATCATAACCCTCTTCAATTTTTCTCAATAATGTGGGAATGTCTGATGGGTCATTTTGCATGTCAGCATCCAGAAACACAATGATTTTGCCATTGGAGTAATTTATGCCTGCATCCATGGCAGCGGTTTGCCCAAAGTTTTTTCTAAACCGTATTATTTTAACCTGCTTGTTATTTTTTGCGATATTGCTTAGCAAAACAAAACTTTCATCAGTGCTTCCGTCATCTGTGCAAATAATTTCATATGAATATGATTGTTGGTTTAAGGTAGCGAAAATGGCATCAAACAATGAGCGCAGGCTTTCTTCTTCATTATACACTGGGATAATTAAAGATAAATATGGAGGCTTGGTTGTGTTCATAATTTACTCGTATTATGGTGGTTTAAATTTGTAATATTTTTTGATTTCAGCCAAGTGTTGTTTTGTGCTGATGTATAAAGGTTTATATTTTGATGCATAGGTCATGATGTTTAAGAAGCCTAAAAATCCTATCATCAGGAACAATACATGCATTGGTTTATGCTGCTTACAATGCTATTATGTAATGAACATTTGGATATGCTTCCTGGGCAACAGTTTTCAGCTTGTTTCTATATGCTTCTCTGATAGTAAAACAAAAAACATTGTATTGACAAATATATAATTATTTTGTTTTAATAACTTTGACAATTGTTAACTTATTCAATTTATAAATCAAAAAGTTGATGATAAACAATTTCAAAGCAAACACAATGACATCCAGCCGATGAAATTATTTGCAGGAAAACATAAATTATGGAAAGTTTTTGGCTTAGTACACCTGATTGCCATCATATTGTTTTTAATATATTCTTTACGCACAGAATCATTTGTTAAGTTAGATTTGTGGTCTGAACAACCTTATAAAGTCATCGCAGAAACCCCAATGGGCAAGAAATTGTGTTTCTCTAATGCTTCCGGGGATACTTTAGGGTTAAGCCTTCGTCCCTGGAACGCTATCCAAGTCAGTATAGCAGGTAAAAAACAAGCCTTACCTGTTAATGAGGATAATTTGACAAAACATAAGTTGAGTTTCCCAGCGGGGGACTTGCATTATAAAATGCAATTCTCGTCCCGAAACACAACGATTGCGATTGCGGCATTTCTAATAAGCATACTTCCTGTATTACAAGTTTATTTCTTATTCCTGTTGTTCATGCTTACGATAGTTATTTATCGAAAGACCAACAAGTTCAGAAAATGGAGCCGGTTAAAGCTTCAGTTTTTTAGATACATAACAAATGTTAAAGGTGATTTATCCAGAAGTTCGTTAAAGCCCTTAAAATTAAATATTTACCAAAAAGTAATTTTAATAGCAGGGATTATGGTACTGATTCCTGTTTTTTACATGAATCTGGGAAAATATCCTTTTGCCCAAAAACCGGAAGAAAAACGCCGGGCACTGGTAAGCCTTGAGATGAAGATGCAAAATAATTACATTGTCCCCACTATCCAGGGAGAACCATATTACAATAAACCTCCACTGCTTAATTGGTTTCTTATCCCGTTTGTTGATGGTGATAATCCTGAAAGCGCCTGCCGTTCCGTGTCAGTTAGCATTTTGCTGTTGGGTGGATTAATGATATTCTTTTTATTGAAAAAGCACAGGGGATGGCAGCATGCTCTTTTTGTGGTGTTTATGTATTTGTCCTCCATGTATGTAGTGCGATATTTGTCATTCATATTAAACCTTGATGTATTGTTTTTTCTGTTTCTGGTTCCTCTGATTTACCTCAATTTTAGGTATGTTTCTTCAGGCAGATATTACCGGCTTTTTATTATCGGATATACCTTAACCAGTTTAGCATTTTTGACCAAAGGTATTCCTGCATTGTGGATCCAGTTTGTGTCCCTGATGATAGCGTTGATAATCAACAAGAAATTAAAATATCTTTTCAGCCTGCCACATTTGTATGGTATAATTGTTTTATTACTCATTATCGGCGGGTATTTCGGCTTGTACAGTATGCAATCTGATTTGCTTCCGTATCTTAAACAGTTTATAGCTGAAACAATGGTTGTAGAAAGGTTTTCTTTCAATGAAATTGTTGCCCATTTTATTTCATTTCCAGGCCTTAATATGGCAGCTTTTATGCCATTGGCTTTGTTTTTACCACTCGTGTTGTTAAAGGAAAATATGCATCGCATATTAAAGTCAAAAAAGTTATCGTATCTGTTGTTCACTACAATTGCCGGTGTTAGTGTTTTTTGGATAAGTCCTTATTATTTACCATATTACAGCTTGATGTTTGTCCCGGTAATCTTTGATGTGCTTTTAGTTTTGTTGCCAGATTTTACCAATGGAACATGGAAAAAGGCTTTGCATGCTTACCTTATTTTTGTTGTACTGATTATTCTATGGTTCATTAACGGGTATATAAATGCGTGGCTACTGTTAATTTTTGGGTTGGGTATATACGGCTTATGGAAACAGTCCATTAATGTTTTATTAATTTCCGGGTTGGTTTTAGTTTTATGGAAAGGAGTCGGAGATATGGGATATTATTCAGATACAGACAACTTTAATTTGCCAACAAAAGAAAAATGCAAACAGATAGTGGAAGCTAATCCGGATGTCACATGGAAAACTTACAGCCGGGCAACAAAGGTAAACTATGTAACGCTGTATTATTTGACTTATTTATCAGAAGACATTGTACCTATATCAAATGTAAAACCAGAAAACAATGTTTATTACCTAATTGAACAGGAGGAATTGACTGAGAATCATATTGTCATTGATACCATTCCACAATTATTTTGGACATATGATGGTAATGAGCGCTTAAATGGACGCAGTAAATATCATCCTGTATATGTTGTAAAATTCAAACAGAATGGATTGTAAAAACCTGAATGCGATGTTAGCATTTATGCCGGGTCAGCTTTACAAAACCCCTTGACTTTTTCCAATATTCAGCACCGATTGCCAAATGCTCCATGATGAATCTCCCCAGTGATGATATATGTGCAGAAAAACCGGCTGAAAAGAGGATTGATAATTATCGTAACTGTATCCTTTTTCAGGGCACCACCGGATATCAGGGTTGGCATATTCAGCGATGAAATTAAAGCGTTGTGGCAAGGTTTTCTGATCCTGCAACCCGAATTTCCACGCACTTACAGCAAGTGTGGCCTGGTCGCGTGTTTTGGTGTCTGTAGATTTGAATGCTT
>JAYENB010000325.1:0-6933 GCA_034721855.1 Bacteroidota bacterium | reverse complement strand
AAATATACCATGACAAGAACAAATTACTTATCCGCCAGATAATCAAAGTTTTATATGTTATACCAGATTTTAAACCACTGTTAATTTCTTCGTTATCGAAGACCGATTCTTCGTTATTGAAGATGAAGATGAAGATGAAAGATGGTGTGTGGTTTTTTCTCTGACCATCACAAACAAATCCGTGAGTTTAACAAAAAGGTTATCATTATTGCACAAACAGTTGCAGGAAATGAAAGCACAATCGTATTGCAAACAAACGACATATAGTATTCCGACTTCAAGCTATCCTTTTTATGCAGAAAAACCAATATTAACGCTTAATTCGCCAAAAGGAAATAATGGTACCGCTATTCCTTTTGCTATTTTTAATATGTTTGTCGAAAAAACAAGGCAATTTAATTGATGTTCAATGTGATTTCCACAATTGAACACATATCGGTATTATTTAAAAAGTAAACTAAAGATGATGCACAAGGTGCTAACAGCGGCTCATAGTTCATGCCACGATAAAATCAGAAAATGTTTATCAATAAAGTAAACGGCATGATCAGCTCAAATTATTAAAAACCGCCAGCACTTCTGAAATTACCATCATGATAAGCATAAACCACAAAAAACTTCGTTTCAGGTACCTGTATTTTGTAAAAATGACAAAATGGGTCAAAATGAAGCTAATCGGAATTCCTAAATAAAACCTGAAAATAATGTTCATGTCCACAAATAAATAAGTGATCACAATTATTATCAGCAAAATATTGATCACATGAAAATGTTTTCGTACCATGATTTTATGGGTACCCATTTTTCGTATAAGGTGAGCCATGGCAGTAATTATAAAAATTGCAATGATAAAATCGTGTAATACAACTTTATAATCAGGCAGGCTTAAACCGGGAAATACAGCATTCATTCCCGGCAAATGATGTAAAACATCAAGATGGTCAGTGAGGTATAAAATGCCGGCAATGAGCAGAGAGGTTGTGATTATGCCTAAGATAAAGTTGGCGTGTTCACGCCATCTAAACTTTTTTATGGCAATCAATGCCAGAAAAACAAAGGGAATAAAGATTACTACTATTGCATTTAACAAGGCTGCTGACATCAGAAGCAATCCTGAAAAATACAATTCTGACAAAGCCTGGCGTTTTTGGGTGGCCTGAAACAATAAAAACAGGAAAATCAGTACCAGGGATACAGATAATAGTCCAGGAGAAAAATGCAGGTAACGGTAATCGGTGCACGACACAAACACATACATCCATGCAATCAGAAAATTAGCGTTTGCAACAATTTGGTATTGGCTGTTCAACTTAAATAACAGAAAAAGATTGAGCAAAAAAACCGGGTACCCCAGTAAAATTAAAACATGTTGAGGCAGGTTAAAACCGGATGTTCCGTGGAGCAACAAGCCAGGTAAGTGTGGTATAGATTGAATATGGTGAGCGGGAAAAATCCATTGCAATGCCCAGATCAATCCACTGAAGACAATCAGCAGGATGAGGTTTGCAAGATGATTTTTACTTAACCACAATGTGTTTCTCATAAATTATCAAAGGTCAAAACCAATGTCTTTCCTGTAATATTTTTTATCAAAATTAATTTTTTTTGCTGCAGCATAAGATCGCTTGAGTGCTTTTTTGTGCTTTTTGCCAAATGAAGTCAATGCCATTACACGTCCTCCGTTGGTGACAATGTTGTTGTTTTCTTTTTTGGTTCCTGCGTGAAAAACCATGGTGGATTTTACTTTATCGATGCCGGTAATGATTTTCCCTTTTTCGTATTTCTCAGGATATCCTCCTGAAGCCAGTATGACTGTAGCTGCTGTGCGCTGATCAATTTTTATGATTTCTTTATCAAGGGAATTCGTGCATGCAGCATTGAGGTGTTCAAGCAGGTCGGATTTTATGCGGGGAACTACTGCTTCGGCCTCGGGATCTCCCATGCGGACATTATATTCAATGACATAAGGCTCATTGTCAACAATCATCAGCCCAAAATACAGCACCCCTTCGTATGTCATGTTGTTTTCTTTTATGCCTTGAATAGTAGGTTCTACAATACGTTCCTTTATCTTATCCATAAGGGTATTATTGGCAAACGGGACCGGCGATACGGCTCCCATCCCACCTGTGTTGAGGCCTGTATCTTTTTCGCCGATGCGTTTGTAATCTTTTGCATTGGGAAGCATGGCGTAAGATTTGCCGTCGGTAAGAATAAAAACAGACATTTCGATGCCCTGTAAAAATTCTTCGATCAGTACAGTTTTTCCTGCTTTTCCAAATTTACCACTGAGTATTTCTTCGAGGTTGGTTGCAGCTTGTTCTTTGTTTTCACAAATAATAACCCCTTTCCCGGCGGCAAGGCCATCTGCTTTTAAAACAAAAGGAGGCTTTTGTTGATCCAGAAAACGCAGGCCTTTATCCTTGTTTTTTTTGTTTACCGCAAAATATCCCGCTGTGGGAATATGGTAGGTGTTCATGAATTTTTTAGCAAAGGCTTTACTGCCTTCTAATTGTGCTGCGGCTTTATCCGGCCCGACAACTTTGATGTGTTTCAGGCTGACTATCCGTTGGAAATAATCCTTAATTCCTTTTACAAGCATTGCTTCCGGCCCTACTACAAGCATATCAATACGAAAATCAATACACTTACGTGCAATGGTAGCAAAATCACTTTGCAAGTTGAGGTTTTTCCCCAGGCTTTCAGTGCCTGCATTGCCCGGCAAAATGTATAATTTGTTAAGCAGTGGAGATTGGCTGATTTTATATGCCAAAGCATGTTCTCGTCCACCCGATCCTAATATTAAAACATTCATAAAACACTAAGTTATTGGTTTACCGCTCACAAAGTTAAACAATTAATTGAGAAAAAATACTAAATAACTATTCAGGCAAATAAATTTTTACCGCCTGTTACCGCAGAGACGCAGAGACGCTGAGACGCAAAGAAATGGGAAATGATGAATTAATCGCTTATCATGTAAGTACAATGGAATGAAAGCAAGACAGTACGATAGTCCGTTAAAATGTAGAACTTCGCGACCTTGCCCGGCGAAAGACGGGTCTCCGTCTTTGTGGTGAGGTTGATATTGATTCGTTACAATGCTGAAAAACCGGGGTAAAAACCTTTTCATAATCAGAGTTCTTTTCTCAGCCGCCCTACGGGAATATTGAGTTGTTCCCGGTATTTAGCTATGGTACGCCTGGCAATTTTATATCCTTTTTGCTTAAGTAAATCAGCCAGTTTTTCATCGGTAAGCGGTTTTTGTTTGTCTTCTTTTTCAATCAGATCAAACAAAATATTTTTCACCTCGCGGGTGGAAACCTCTTCCCCATTTTCTTTGGCAATGGATTCGGAAAAGAAATATTTTAGCAGGTAATTGCCGTATGGTGTTTGCACAAACTTGCTGTTGGCAACCCTCGAAATGGTTGATATATCAAGCGCTGTGCTGTCTGCAATGTCTTTAAGGATCATGGGTTTAAGTGCAGACTCATCGCCTTCAATGAAAAACTGGTACTGGTGTTTTACAATGGCCTCCATCGTTAACAGCAATGTGTTTTGCCTTTGTTTAATGGCTTCAATAAACCATTTGGCAGAGTCCAGTTTTTGTTTGACAAACATCATGGCTTCTTTATCCTGTTTCGTCCGTTTCTTGTTTTGCTTATAGCCCTGGATCATGTCAGCATAAGTTTGACTGACATGCAATTCCGGAGCGTTACGGGAAGTCAGGCTGATTTCAACCTCTCCATTTTTTATGTTGACTATGAAATCCGGGACGATGGTTTGCAATGACCGACCGCCTGATCCGGAGACCCCTGGTTTTGGATTGAGTTTCCGGATAATACCAATGACATCTTTGAGTGTTTCTTCGTCAATTTTTAACTTGTCGAGAATTTTTGAATAATGTTTTTTTGTAAAGGCCTCGAATTGGGTTTCAATCATTCTTATAGCCAGTTCAGTCAGCGGGGTTTGAATTTCTTTTCGCCTGAGCTGGATCAACAGGCATTCCTGTAGATTTCTGGCTCCAACACCAGGGGGGTCAAGGCTTTGAACAACCCTGAGGGCTTTTTCAAGTTCTTCTTTTTCAATGATAATGTTTTGTGAGAAAGCCAGATCATCAACAATTGAATCCAGATCACGCCGGAGGTACCCGTTTTCATCCAGGCTTCCTAACAGGTAATTAGCCTGAATGTATGTTTCATCATCAATGTCTTTTAATGAGAGCTGGGCACGCAGGTTATCAAGAAAACTTTGACCATCGGAAACCGGGATGTCTTTGGCTTCATCATCTTTGCTGTAATTGTGGGCAGTTAACTTATAATCGGGAATGTCATCATCAGCCACGTAATCATCCAGGCTGAACTCTTCATCGGTTTGGTTTTCCTGTTCTGTGTCTTCAAGGGATTCAACGTCGTCTTTTTCAATTCCTTCCTCAAGTGCCGGATTTTCTTCCAGTTCTTTTTCCACCCGTTGTTGCAATTGCAAACCAGGCAGCTCCAGCAACTTAATCATCTGAATTTGTTGCGGAGAAAGCTTTTGCTGTAATTTTTGTTGCAATCTCTGATTTAACATAACTTCATTTTATAATCTCATTGACAAGATACAAAATATTTTTAGAATTCTGCATTCTTAGGGGTACGTGGAAATGGGATGACGTCACGGATGTTATTCAGGCCGGTAACAAAAAGCAAAAGACGCTCAAATCCAAGTCCGTATCCGCTGTGGGGGACCGTTCCGAATTTGCGGGTTTCCAGGAACCACCACATTTCGTTTTCAGGCACATTCATTTCTTTCATGCGCTTTGTGAGCATATCATAATTTTCTTCACGTTGTGATCCTCCTATGATCTCGCCTATTTGAGGAAACAACACATCCATTGCCCTTACGGTTTTGTCATCCTCGTTCATTTTCATGTAAAATGCTTTGATGTCTTTGGGATAATCAGTAATAATAACAGGGGTTTTGAAATGTTTTTCTACCAGAAAACGTTCGTGTTCAGATTGTAAATCTGTTCCCCAGTCTTCAACCGGATAATTGAATTTTTTCTTTTTATTTGGTTTTGAATTCAGTAGAATATCAATGGCTTCTGTGTACGTAATACGTTTAAAATCACTTGCAACCACAAACTCCAACCTTTCCAGTAAACTCATTTCTGAGCGTTCATTCTGTGGTTTTTGTTTTTCTTCGTTGGTTCTGCGTTGATCGAGGAATTTCAGATCATCAATACAGTTATCCAAAGCATAGCGTACAAGGTATTTCAGCATTTCTTCAGCCAGATCCATATTATCATTGATGTCATAAAAAGCCATTTCGGGTTCAATCATCCAGAATTCAGCGAGATGCCTAACCGTGTTTGAATTTTCAGCCCTGAAAGTCGGGCCAAAAGTATATACTTCGCTCATGGCAAGGGCTGCCAGCTCAGCTTCAAGCTGTCCACTCACCGTAAGCTTGGTTTGTTTGCCAAAAAAATCTTTGGAGTAATCAATGGTGCCGTCTTTTGTTTTTGGTGGCTTGTTCAAATCCAGCGTTGTTACCTGGAACATTTCTCCGGCTCCTTCGGCATCAGATCCTGTGATGATGGGTGAATGTATGTTGTAAAACCCTTTGTCATTAAAAAATTTGTGTGTGGCAAATATCATGGCATGACGTACACGGGTAACAGCTCCAAATAAATTGGTGCGGAAACGCAAATGGGCAATTTCACGCAAAAATTCGAGGCTGTGCCTTTTGGGCTGCAATGGATATTCATTGGGGTCTGCTTTCCCAAGTAACCTGAAATCTTCTGCCTGCACTTCCACATTTTGCCCTTTGCCGTGTGATGTGGCTAATTTACCTTCAACGGCTACTGAAGCCCCGGTGTGTACATCATCAAGAATATGATTGTCAAAATGATCAAAATCAACCACCACTTGAAGATGGTAAAGACATGATCCATCGTTTACGGCAAGAAAAGCAAGGTTTTTACTGGCTCTTTTATTGCGTACCCAGCCCATGATTAGAATGTTACGGTTATCGCCGGGCATTGATAAAGCGTCTTTTATTTTTGTGCGTTTCATCGGTACAATCTTTAATTTTACACAAAAATAACATTTATTGACATCCAACCTACCGAGCTTCGACATTAAATCAATGTCAATCGGTACCAGCTTTGTGATACCCACAATTAACATATATTTATAACCTATAATATATTAGCTGTTTGCTGATTTGAGCTTGCACATCAATAACATACTTTGTTCGTATTTCAACCCCAAAATGTTGATAGCCTTTCGGGCAATTTCACAAGGCAGGGGCAGGGTTGAGTATTTATTCGTATCCACTCCGTCTTCACTTCATCCGTCTTCACTTCATCCGTCTTCACTTCATCCGTCTTCACTTCATTACGCCGGACAAGTTTACGCCGGACAAGTATTTGAATAACGATGCTTGAGTATTGGATATTGTTTGTGTTACCGTCATCCGTCGGTACAGGTTTGGTGCTTGTATAAGTGAGGGGACAGCTGGTGTAATTTTATAAAATATTAACATATTTATATTATTTTGATTAATTTGATTAAAAAGCTTTGTTATCTTTATTGTGAAATTAGAAAGATTGAATTTGTGGATTGAAACATTTTAAAAAATTTGTGTTATGAAAAAACAAAATAAATTACTAATAAAGGGTTTAAAACTGTCCTTAGCATTTTTAATTATGCTGATGTTAGAGGTTTCATACGAGGCTAACGGGCAAATTATTTATACTGATATTCAGCCGGATACAACTATTTATACACCTGAAGTTCATAATTCTTCTAATTCCTATTATTTCAGTTTAAATAATGATACTGTTGACGACTTTAGGTTTTTTGCTAAAAATTCCTGGGATGGTATTGATAATATGTTATATGTATGTATAAATCCTTTAAACAATAATGCTGTGAATGTCTCACAACA
>JAYENB010000324.1:0-6961 GCA_034721855.1 Bacteroidota bacterium | reverse complement strand
ATAAAATTTTCTAACTAAAATAATATGCTCTTTCGATTGGTGCATTGGGTTGTGTGTGGGATAAAGGATAAGCAGGAATACTCAACGTGTTCCCGAAAATTGGAATAAAGACTTTGCCCCGCTCGTATTTCAATATATTGGCAGCACTTAAATTTTAATTCTCTCACCATTTTTGATAATCTGGTTGACAATCGGAAAGTTTTTATCAATCCATTCTTCTGTAAAACTATCAGTGCATAATTTATAAAAGTTTTGTTTGTAATCATATTTATGAAAACGATATTTATTCCACGATATCCAGTTCAGCGATGATATTGTCTGCACCTCCGATTTTTTCAATCACCCACAACACATAACGAGCATCCACGTTGATGGTACGCTGCAATTCGGGGTTGTAAATCAGGTTACTGCATAACCATTCCCAGTTGCCATCGAAAGCAAGCCCTACAAGCTCACCATTTCCATTAAGTACCGGGCTGCCGGAATTTCCACCTGTGATATCATTATTGCTAAGAAAACAAACAGGCAAATTCCCTGTGTGGTCAGCATAGCGCCCATAATCTTTGGCTTTGTATAATTCAACCAATTTTTCAGGCACCTGGAATTCTTCTTCATTGGGGTCACGCTTTTCAATGACGCCGTCAATGTAGGTGACTTCTTTGTAATGCACTGCGTCAGCAGGATCATAACTTTGGACAGTACCGTAAGTCATTCTTAATGTTGAATTGGCATCCGGGTAGAATTTTTTATCGGGCTGGAACTCACGTAACCCCTGAATGAATTTGCGCTCATACACGTTAATATCATTCATCAGGCTTAAGTAACTCATTTGAGATCCCATAACCGAACTCATCAAACTTTCAAAGAAAATGACCATCGGATCCTTTTCCATGGTTTTGTATTTTGGTTTTTCCAAAAATTCAGTGATGCGTTCTTTGCTTGTAAAAATGGAATTTTCATACACATCTTCAATGAATTCATCAATAGATCCTTCAATGTTATCTGCTTTGTATTCATCAGGTAAATATGCTGTAAAAAATTCAAGTTGCCTGTCAGTATCAATATAATTTACATAGCCTTTCAACAGATTTCGCAAAATTTCTTTGTCCAGTTCCGGATGATAATTTCCATAATGTTCATCCAGTTTACTTTCTAAGCGTTCTATGGTGCTTTTGATCTTATCTTCATTCTCTTTTTTGTCTTCCAAGAGTTTTTTCAAAGATTTATATTGCTGGACATACATGATTTTGTCGCTTGATTGAAGTAACCCAAGTGAAACAGCTACCAATTCTTCTGTCACAGGTTCAAAATCACTATATAAGTCTTTCAGGTTGGTAAGAATATCACCATATTTGGCTTTGCGGGTTTTGTTAGCGTTTACCCACGTTTTAAATTCTTGCTGCAATTGTTCACGGCGTTGAATAGCATCGGTCTGTTTCAGATTCAGGGCTTCTCCTTTGAACATTTTATGGGCGTTTGCCAATGAAGCATATTCAGTGGCAATTTCCAATTTGAGTTCTTCATCTTTATCCATGAATTTTTTCATAACAGCCAGCTTGGTTCCGAGCATCTCAACCGCTGTCGGGTCAAAAGAATTCATCTTGTACTCCATGCCGTATGAAGACAAGTAACGTTCTGTTTGTCCGGGGAAACCCATGATCATGGTAAAATCACCTTCTTTAACACCTTTGATAGAAACGGGCAAATGGTGCAGGGGTTTATACGGCACATTGTCTTCCTTGTATTCTTCTGTTGGATTACCATCCTTGCCCATGTAAACACGGAAAATGGAAAAATCTCCGGTATGGCGTGGCCACATCCAGTTGTCGGTGTCGCCGCCAAATTTACCTATGGATGAAGGAGGCGCTGCCACAAAACGCACGTCTCCAAATTCCTCATAAACAAACAAATAATACTCCCCTCCCATGTACATTTCTTTTACCTTAGCATCGTAATTATTATCTGCTTCGGCTTTGTCTTCAATTTCTGAAATGCGTTTATTGATAAGTTTATCCCTTTCACTTTGCTTGGTATCAAAGCTAATATCTTTCAATACTTGTTCAGTAACATCATCTATTCTGACAACCCTGGTTACGCTTACACCCGGAACAGGAATTTCTTCATCTAAGTTTTTCGACCAGTATCCATCGTCAAGGTAATTGGTTTCTGTGGATGATAAATTGGCAATGGCTTCGTAACCACAGTGATGATTGGTGAACAAAAGGCCTTTGTCAGAAACCATTTCTCCGGTACAAAACCCCTGACCGCTCTCACCAACAAGCTGGAAAATTGCATCTTTAATGCTTGAATTGTTGATGCTGTAAATTTCTTCAGGACTGAGTTTCAAGCCCAGCTTCTGCATGTCTGTATAATTCATTTTACTGATGTGGCCTGGTATCCACATACCTTCGTCTGCCTTTGCAAAAGAGATAAAGGCAAATAAAATTGCTAAGAGTACACTAAATTTTTTCATACTTTTTACGTTTATTATTGGTTGCGTTAAAAATGTTCTTAAAAATACATATACTTCCGGGAAATTCCAAATAACAAATTTCAAACAAATCACAAAACTTATCCGACTACGTAGCAAAATGGCGAGCTGGCGAGTTGGCGAAGTGTTAATAATTTAACCTTAAATCCGCAAGTTTACCACGTAGCGAAGCGTACTGGGGTGGTTTGCGTAACGAAGGGCTAAAATATACGCCAATTTGTAAACTTTCAACTCCCTTGCTGAATTAATAACTGAAATAATATAATGAATTTTGGTTAATTCATTTTCCTCATCGCCAACTCACCTCATCACCAGCACGCCCCATCACCAACTCGCTCACTCACTACGAATTTATCCGGCGTAAACTTGTCCGGCGTAACGCAGTGGAGACGAACCGACCACCGCTTACCGTGAATTTATCCGGCGGTAAGTTTATCCGGCGAAGACGGGCAGTGGAGACGGACCGATTACCGATCACCGAAAATACTATCTATTTATTTAACCACCACATTGATGATTTTCTTAGGCACAAAAATAAATTTTATCAATTGTTTACCTTCAATCCACTTTTGGGCTTTTGGATGATTCATCACCGCTTCCTGTATATCTTCTTTTTTTATATCGTTGGGCACGTCAAGTTTGAAACGCATTTTTCCGTTGAACGACACGGGATATTCAAAATTGTTTTCAACCAACAGTGAAGGGTCAAATGCCGGGAATTCTGCATCCACAATTGAAGCCTTATTCCCTAACAAATGCCACAGTTCTTCTGCAATGTGCGGAGCAAACGGAGCAATCAGTATGGTAATTGGTTCAAGTATTTCTCGCTGGTTGGCTTTTAATTCTGCCAGTTCATTGGTGGTAATCATCAATGTGGAAATACAGGTATTGAAAGAAAAACGCTCAATGTCTTCACCCACCTTTTTTATGCAGGCGTGCAGGCTTTTCTTGGATTTTTCATCCGCTTTTTCATCTGAAACAGAAAACTGGTTGTCCTGATGAAAAAGCCGCCAGAATTTTTTAACAAACCGAAATACGCCTTCAATGCCATTGGTATCCCATGGCTTATGGGCTTCAATCGGACCAAGGAACATCTCATACATACGGAGAGTATCAGCGCCATACTGCTCCACCAGGTTATCTGGGTTTTGAACGTTGTACTTTGATTTGGACATTTTTTCCACTTCCCAGCCGCAAATATAATTGCTGTTTTCCAGCACAAATTTGGCATCCGCGGCATCAGGGCGCCATTTTTTAAACGCTTCAACATCAAGGATATCATTGTTGACAATGTTGACATCCACATGCTGCTTGATTGTATCGTATTGATTTCTAAGGCCGTGGCTGACAAATTTATTTTCATTTTTTACCTTATAGACAAAGTTCGAACGGCCTTGTATCATACCCTGATTGATAAGCTTCTTGAATGGTTCTTCTTTGACAGACAAACCAATGTCATACAGAAATTTGTTCCAGAATCGGGCATAAATAAGGTGACCTGTAGCATGTTCAGCCCCGCCGACATACAAGTCCACATCCTGCCAGTAATTGACCGCATCCACTGAAAAATACCTTTCATCATTGTGTGGGTCCATGTAACGGAGGTAATACCCGCTTGAACCGGCAAACCCGGGCATGGTATTGGTCTCTAACGGATAACCTTCTTCCGTTTTCCAGTTTTCAGCCCTTGCCAGTGGTGGTTGACCGTCTTCAGTGGGTTGATATTTGTCCACTTCAGGCAAATTCAGCGGTAATTTATCTTCAGACAAGGTATGCGGGATACCGTCTTTGTAATACACAGGGAAAGGTTCGCCCCAGTACCGCTGCCGACTGAAAATAGCATCACGCAGCTTATAATTCACCTCGGCATGGCCGAGATTTTGTGCTTTAATATGGTCAATCACTTTCCGGATGGCATCTTTTACTTTCATCCCGTTGATGAAATCTGAATTGATGATGGTTCCTTCAGTTGAATCCTTGCTGTCTTCCCAATCATCCGTGTTGCCTAATTGTTCTCCCTCTGGCACAACCACCTGGATAATAGGAATATCAAAGTGCCTGGCGAATTTAAAATCCCGGCTATCATGAGCAGGCACAGCCATGATTGCACCGGTACCATAGCCTGAAAGCACATAATCGGCTATCCAGATGGGGGTTTTTTTGCCATTGAGCGGATTGATGCCATAAGCGCCTGTGAAAACGCCGCTTATTGCTTTTGCCTCAGCTTGCCGTTCACGCTCTGAACGTTTTTTTGCTTTTTCTATGTAAGCTTTCACTTCCGGTTTCTTTTCACCTGTGGTGATTTTATCAACCAATTTGTGCTCCGGTGCCAGCACCATGAAAGTGGTGCCCCATAGTGTATCCGGACGTGTGGTAAACACTTCGATTTTTCCATCGTGGCCATCGATACCAAAATCCACGGATGCGCCCACTGATTTGCCTATCCAGTTTTTTTGCATTTCCGTCAGCGAATCGCTCCAGTCGATGGTTTCCAATCCGCGGAGTAAGCGCTCAGCATAGGCTGTGATGCGCAACGACCATTGTTGCATGCGTTTTCTTTCTACGGGATAACCGCCACGCTCCGAAAAACCGTCTTTTACTTCATCATTGGCCAGCACGGTGCCCAGTTCAGGACACCAGTTTACCATGGTTTCAGAAAGGTAAGCCAGGCGGTAATGCATGAGTATGTTTGATTGCTGTTTTTCTGACATCTGTTTCCAGGCTTCAGCACTAAACGGTTCGTGTTTATCACGGGCAGCATCAACAGCTTCACTACCTTGTTTTTCAAAGCTGTCAACAAGTATTTTGATGGGGCGTGCTTTCTGCTGAGATTGGTCGTACCAGTGATGAAACAACTGAATGAATGTCCACTGTGTCCATTTGTAATACATAGGGTCACAGGTACGTACCTCACGTGACCAGTCAAAACTGAAACCAAGTTGGTCAAGCTGGCTGCGATACCGTTTGATGTTTTTTTCGATGGTTGTTGCCGGATGCGTTCCCGTTTGTATGGCATATTGTTCGGCAGGCAAGCCATACGCATCAAATCCCATGGGATGCAACACATTGAATCCTTTCAGCCGTTTATAGCGAGCATAAATATCTGATGCAATGTAGCCCAGCGGGTGGCCGACATGCAAACCTGCCCCCGATGGATAAGGAAACATATCGAGCACATAATATTTTGGCTTGCTGTTGTCTTCTGTCACTTTATAAACCTGGTTTTCCTGCCAGATTTCCTGCCATTTTTTCTCTATTTCTGTGAAATTGTATTCCATAATATTGTGTTATTCTGACAAAGGAAATTTCCGCCTGCGAAAATAGCAATAATTTGGGAAGCCTGAAAAATTACGGCCTTGAACCTTTGATTGTCGCTTAGCGGATTAGAGCGTGGCTATATTCGTGGCTAAGCATTATACCACAAGCACTGTTTTTTTTTGGGCAGCGGGAACATGCTTGCTTTCCTGAAAAACTGTCTCCGCCTTTGCCTGCTACCTGCCACCATCTATGTCTGTTTTTGCTATACCTCAAATCCGAAGGTGGTTTGCGTAGCGAAGGGTTAAAATGCATGACAGATGCGGAAAGCGCAAACATGAGTACTGTAACCGTAGCTGTAGCTACGGTGAAGGGCGCAATGTTGAGCATTGCCGCAGGTGGCGTACAGTTTAGCCCTGCAGTAGTAAAACACCTTCGGATTTGAGGTAAACTGCAGAACAGGAGTTTCTAAGGTCACTCTGTCTGCAGTGCAAAAAAAAAGACATAGCTGGCGGCAGGGTAATACGGCGCCGGCGGGCTGCAACATCGCGGAATTTCCTTCTTATTTTGGAAAAAATCTAAAAAAATATGATTGAAAGAAACATTCAAAAACACTTGAAAAAGCTGTTGAGCAAATACCCGGTATTGTCCCTGACAGGACCAAGGCAATCGGGAAAAACAACGCTATTGAAATCCCTGTTCAATGATTATACATACTATAACCTTTAACGTCCTGATACAAGAGAACTCATTATGACAGACCCTGTAGGCTTACTTAAAAATCCACAAAAAGGTGTTGTTCTGGATGAGATACAAAACGTGCCTGAACTATTTAGCTATATACAAGCATTTTCAGATGAAAATAAAATCACCTAAACTTTATTTTTATGATACCGGATTGCTTTCCTCTCTGCTGAAGATACGAGATGCGCATAACCTAAGGATCCATTATCTGTATGGCAGTATTTTTGAAAATTTCGTTATAACCGATATTCTAAAAAATAGCTATCATAAAGGAATAAAACCCAACATGTATTTTTGGAGGGAATCCAACGGTACTGAAATTGATCTGCTTATTGAAGTGAACAGCGCAAAAACACTGGCCGTAGAAATAAAAAACGCTGCAACTTTTAACAAGGATTTTATCAAAAACCTCAACCATTTTCCCAATAAAATAGAAAACGCAAACATTGAAAAACACCTCATTTTCGACGG
>JAYENB010000323.1:0-7022 GCA_034721855.1 Bacteroidota bacterium | reverse complement strand
TCAGATTTTTTGGGTTTCAGCCATTCGGGATATTTCTTTTTCCAGTCAACAACAAACAACCCAATGGCAAACAGCCCAAGGTTAAAAATGCCAAGTGAAAATACCCCGATGGAGAATATGCCTATGGAAAATATCCCCGCTGAAAAAATGCCGGCAGAAAATACAAGTCCCAGCCGCGAATTTGGGACTTAGCATAAGTCACGAATATAAGAATTTTATATGCCACGAGTTTGGGATTATGATGATTTTGGGGTTGAATCATCTCATTCTTTGGTTTATCTGTACTACTCTGCCCGAGAGGGCGGAATAGAGGGTGGCTGAAGCCTTACGCCCCGCCCTGAAGGGCGAGGTAATTGCCCTGAAGGCAGGTATAATTCACCCTGAAAACCGGGTAATGCATCCTTAAGGATGGGGTAATTGGGCTGAAGCCCTAAAGTTATTTGATTTTTCATAATTACCTCATCACACGTAACACAACATCAGCCCTGTATGGACGTCAAAAACGACATTATCAGTTCCCGTTTTTTTCCGGTAGCATCGAGTGCAATACCTTTGAACCTGCTGCGTATTTTTTCCCGTCCTTCTGCATTTTTGTTGAATATAAATTGCTCAATGTTGGTAAGCGCTTCCATTTGTATCTGCATATCATCACTATCAGCCCACAACAGAAAATCTTCAACATGAGGTGAAAAATCCAGAGATGACTGCCAGCAAATGCTCAACATCGTATCAAGACCCGATGTCCATGTACGCTCTTTAAGTTCATTCATAAATACAGCCGGAGCATTTTTATCCTTAATGTCCTTTAAAAACGTTAAAATTTTGTCACGCAACTCTTTATCTTCGTACCGCTGATACAAATCAAAAACCGCCGGCATCAACGCCACCGAACCTATCTCCTGCATCTCGTCAATACATTTATAAATCTGTTGCCTGTCATCAGATTGCAGGGTAACCACACATGCTTTTTGCCTGTCGGTAAGTTTTGTTGCCATACTTTAATTTTTTACAAAAATAATCAGTTTGAAAGAAACCCCCTAATGATTGTTGATAAATACTGTTTTGTTGAAAAGTTAGCCACTACTCAGTGCTAAAAAAAACTTTAATTATTCAGACGCATACAATTTTTACCGCAAAGACGGAGACCCGTCTGTCGCCGGGCAAGGTTACTAAGAAATTGAATAATTTGGTCGCATAGACAGTTAACAGTTCAATTTACAAATTTTAAACCTTTGTAACCTTGCCCGGCGACAGACGGGATTGCGACTTTGCGGGGAGGAGCTACTTTTGCTGATACTGATTAGTTACAAAAGTAAAAGTCCTTCATGAATTTTTTAGGTATATCCTCCCTGATGAATAATTGTTTGATTTTTGGTTTATAAAAATGATATTAATGTGGGCGCCCGGGCGGCCTCCGGCTACTATCTGCGTACTTCTCTGTGGGTGCTGTAACATGCGTGAACAGGAGTTCCACTCATGCTTCACTCTGTCACGCATACAGCACCAACACATCGGAGTACGCAGGATATTCGCCTACGTCCTGGCGCATAAGAAAATATGATTTCACCCAGTATTTATCATTGCCTGTATGGCTTATACCGTTTGCAGCCCGGATACAATCAGAAAATCCTATGAACAATCTAAAAAACATTGAAAATACCTTACCGTACTTTCGTACTATCGTGCTTTCGTTCCGTAACCATTTATCAGATTGTTGCACGTTCCTGAATGCGATAAATCGCATCCCTACGGTGCACAATCATTCTATTGTTCTATCGTGCATTCGTGCAATCGTGCTTTCGTACTTTCGTACAACCGCGTGAGGGCGGAGGCGGTTAGCCTGCCTGCTGCGATGCGTTGGTGCTGCATGCAGGAAAGAGTGGAGCGATTAAGCAAACTCCTTTGCTGCATCTTTCAGCACCCGCAGAGCAGCAGGCAGCTAAAAGCCGGAGACCGACCCTTAATTTATTTTTTTTATCCCTTTTACCCATCTTTTCTAAAGTTTCAAACTTTAGAAAAGGTTTTTGGGTTAGAAGGGATAAAAAAAATAAATAAGGGGCACGCCCATATAAAACAACATTTGCATATAAACCATCTGAAGCGTATATTTGTTATCAAATTTTTAGTTAGCTTGCAGAAAACACAAGGAATATAATGAAAACGATACTATCCGAAGATAAAGCAAAACAAATAAAACAGGCGATTCTAAGGGCTGAGAACATAAGCATCATCATGCACCACAACCCGGATGGCGATGCAGTGGGGTCAACGCAGGGATTTTATTTGTTGTTAAAAAAACTGGGCAAAAAGGTGACGGTAATATCGCCGAATACCTACCCGGAGTTCCTGGCCTGGATGAAAGACCATGAACGCATCATCATTGGAAACAAAAACAAAGAAACCTGTTTAAAACAATTGGAGCAAACAGATTTCCTAATTATGATGGATTTCAATGTATTGAGCCGCATTGATTGGTTGGAACCTGTTGTTAGAAAAATGGACTGCCCCAGCCTGTTAATTGACCATCATCCCAACCCATGCAATGACGCCACATTTACCATTTCAGATACAAGTGTAAGCAGTACCGCAGAACTCACTTATGAGTGCATTGAAAAATTCGGTTGGCTTGATAACATTGACAGAGATACCGGGGAATGCCTTTATGCAGGCATAATGACTGACACAGGTTGTTTTAGTTTTAATTCATCAATGCCACGGACGTTTGAAATTGTTGCATCCTTGCTGAATACCGGGATTAGAAAAGACATGGTGTATGCCAATGTGTACAACAATTATTCATACGAGCGCATGAAATTGCTTGGATTGACTTTAAAAGACAAATTATACAACCTGCCGGAATACCACACTGGGTACATTGTGCTGACAAAGGAAGAACTACAGCAATATCAGTTTCAACCCGGCGATACCGAAGGGTTTGTAAATCATCCCCTTTCCATTAAAGGCACCCGGTTTTCAGTCTTGTTTATAGAAAAGGATAAATATACAAAATTATCATTCCGGTCTATTGGCGATTTCCCGGCCAATGAATTTGCTGCTAAATATTTCAACGGTGGGGGGCATTTAAACGCTGCCGGTGGAGAAACGAAGCTGGGAATACAAGAAAGCGTTGATTTGTTCGTTGATAAACTGACTGAATATGCCGATAAATTAAAATAGACGTAGCTACTCAGTCGCATAAATTTTATAACTTTGTAACCTTGCCCGGCGACAGACGGGTCTCCGTCTTTACGGTGAGCAATTATTTTGTATGTTCACACTGATTAATTCAAATAGACCATGAAAAACACACTTATCATACTGATACCGATTTCGTTGCTGTTGTCATCTTTTTCCTGCCAGCGCAACAATCAGCCTGAACAAAAAAACATGTCTGAGTTAAAGGAAGAATACAAGGAACCTTTGATGGACTGGAACAAAAGAAAAATCAAAGACCAGGACATGCAAATCAAAGGCTATGCCGAACGCCGCAACTGGAACATGACCCGCACCGGTACCGGATTGTATTATGAAATATACAAACATGGCGAAGGCCACGCCGCTGACAGCGGGCAAATTGCCATCATCAATTATAAACTCCATCTGCTGGATGGCACTTATTGTTATTCCTCTGACAGTACCGGCCCTAAAAAACTAAAACTCGGGCGGGTTGAGTTAGAAAGCGGACTGGAAGAGGCAATTTTTATGATGCAGCAAGGGGATAAAGCCAGGCTAATCGTACCCCCACATCTTGCTTATGGCCTGCCGGGAGATGGTGATAAAATTCCACCCGATGCTATTCTTGTTTACAATGTTGAACTGATAGATTTACTAGAATTATGAAACAGTTGTTCGTTTATTTTCTTACCGCAAGCTTGTTTTTGACAGCGTGCAATAACAAGCAAGAAAAAAGCTTCAATGAAACAGACAATGGACTGGAATATAAATTTCATCAACAGCATCCTGACAACCAAAAACCCAAAAAAGGCGATGTGGTGGTCCTCAATATGATATATGAAACCGCTGATGGAAATGTCCTGTTCAATTCTGCCGACATGAACAGAACTTACCTTCAGACCATACGCTCTGCTGCTCATAGCGGGGGTTCTTTCGAAGAAGCCCTAACTATGATGCACATCCAGGATAGTGCTACGTTTCGCATCAATGCGCATGATTTTTTGAAGTTCAGCATGAAACAGGAAAACCTGCCTGAAGACATTGATACCGACGACAAAATCATCGTTCACATAAAGATTAAGGACATACTTCAAAAGGATGAATACGGAAATCAAATCACAAAAAATTTACATACCTCCGAAGCAAAAGAAATGGAACTACTTGACCATTACCTGGAAATAACAAACACCACGGTCGAGCCTGATTCCAGCGGGATGTACGTTGTTCACATTGAAGAAGGGTCTGGCAAAAAACCTGCTCCCGGAGATATTGTTACCATACATTATACAGGAACATACATCAGCGGTGAACCCTTTGATACTTCTCTGGGAAAACAACCGCTGCGTTTTCCCGTTGGCGAAGGCAGCGTGATAAAAGGCCTGGAACTGGGAGTGCAACAACTGAAAGAAGGCGGCAAAGCCCGTCTGATTATCCCATCCAAACTGGCATACGGAAAAGATGGGAAAGATAAGATAATGCCGTATTCTACGTTGATATTTGAAATCGAACTTATCAATGTGGACTAAGACAAAAGAAAAGGCAAAAGACAAAAGACAAAAAAAATAAAGTCAAAAGTTAAAAATAAAGGATGTAATAAATGAAAAAAGATTTATCAGAGCGTTAAGTGAAATTGTCCTACACCCGGCTTTCAAAACATTTATATAAAAACATAAATTAATGAATTTTATGAGTAATCAGGATAAAATTGTTGAAACGTTAATAAAAAGAGGAAATGAGTTATTTGGTCTGCCATACAAAAAAGTAAAATTTACAGGAAATAAAGAAGCAGATACTTTACTCAATGATATAACCCAATTTCCCCACGCCTATGTTCTTGCTTGCATCATGGATAGACAAATCAAAGCCGAAAGAGCTTGGCTAATTCCTTATTTTCTTTCTCAAGAAATAGGTGGCTTTGATTTTGAAAGATTGCTCAAATTGGATTTAAATTCTCTGAAAGAAATCTTCAAAAGAAAAAGTCTGCATAGATTTAATGATACAATGGCTGAAAATTTTTACTCCGCAATTCAACTTATCCATACAAAATATAATGATGATGCCTCAAATATTTGGAAAGATAACCCCAAAAGTGCTACTGTTGTCCGTAGATTTCTTGAGTTTAAAGGTGTCGGAGTAAAAATTTCTACAATGGCAGCAAATATTTTAGCCAGAGAATTTAAAATCTCCATGCAAGATAGAATTTGTATTGATATTTCGCCAGATGTTCAAGTCAAAAGAGTTTTTACAAGATTGGGCTTCATATCAAAAGACGCAAGCAATGATGAATTAATTTACTGTGCCAGAGAATTATACCCAGAATATCCTGGAATTTTTGATTTTTCAGCATGGGAAATTGGTAGAGAATGGTGCAGACCATATAATCCAGATTGTTCAAAATGCTACTTAAAACAATTTTGTCCTAAAATTATAGAGAAGTAACAACGAGCTTCGGGCAAAACCTTCGCTCCTTTTAGTCGCTCGGGGACATTGCACTTTCGGACTTCGCTTTCATCTCACTTAACAGTGGATAAACTTCATGGTATATTATCCAACGATGCAAATTAAGACACTTTTAACTTTTGATTTTTGATTTTTGGCTTTTAATTTTATTTTTTGTCTTTTGACTTTATTATATTAATTTTCAAGCTGTGAACGGTTACATAAAAATATTGTACAAATGACTGCAATTTGGTATAAAAAAACAACCATAGCAAGCCTTGTTTTACTGGGATGGCTTACCATCACGACATCCTGCAAACCGGATAAACGCTACGATGCAGATAAGGCAATAGCAACCGATTCCAGTTTCAATGAAACCGGAACCAAAGACACTACGCCACAACAATACGGCCCGAAACCAGCCCCTTTTTATAAAACATTAAAAAACGGCATACGTCAGCACGTGCATGCGTACCATCCAAACAACCCTTATCCCAACATCGGGGATGTGCTGCATCTGAATATGGATTATTACATCAATGACAGCCTTTTGTTTTCTTCAGTGGAAGTGCCAGGCACATTTAAAATGATGCTTAACAAGCCTAAATATCAGGGAAGCATCAACTACGGACTGCTGCAAATGCATGAAAAAGACAGCGCTGAATTTATCGTGGAGGCCTCCGGGTTTTTTACATATACAAAAGAACTAATCAACATCCCTGATTTTGTGTCGCCTGGAGATTCCATCCGTTTTTTTGTCAAAATAATTGACATTGTTCCCAACACGGAATTTCAGACAACCCAGGAGAAAAAAATTGCCGATGCCCGCCAACAGGAAAACAGCAACATCAAAAAATACATGCTTGAGCATGACATTGAGGCAACAAACATTGGCGACCGCATATACAGGGAAATACACTCGCAAGGCAAGGTCCAGGAAATTGATGAAGATTCACGTGTTACCATTCATTACATCGGCTTGTTTTTGAACGACTCCCCTTTTTCCGATACCAAAAAGGAAGGCAAGCCTTTCACTTTTGACATGGGAAAATCCATAGTAATTCCCGGCCTTGAAAAAGGATTAAGCGGTGTTAAAGAAAACAGCAAACTTACGCTGATCATTCCGTTTGAACAAGCTTATGGCCCCTATCAGGAAGGCCCTATACCCCCCTACTCTACCCTGGTATTCAAGATTGAAGTGCTGAAGGTCAGCAATAAAAACTCTTAAGCTTTACTTTTACTAATCCAAAACCATTTCCTGCTTCGTTAAGGAATAAATTATAAAGGTAACTGTTCACATTTTAAAATTAAATAACTGTTAATTGACCTAATTTCTAATTGCTCTAATTAATCTAAAAAATGACCAATAAAACTAATAACAAAAAGTGGGATTTAGAAGAAAGAACAGC
>JAYENB010000322.1:0-7052 GCA_034721855.1 Bacteroidota bacterium | reverse complement strand
TGGCAGTAGGCAGTAGGCAAAAAGGGAAATGTCTTTTGCCAATTGCCAACTGCTTTATTGCCAACTAATTTGCGATCCAAGTGTAAAATTAACACAAACACTATTCATTTCATTTTACTTCGTTATTCGTTATTCAAATGATAAATATGCACATGATGGTAAAATTTCCAAAAATGTTTATCTTCGTTGCAAAATATCTGATATGGAAAACATTCACATACTGGACAAGTCATTTAAGATTTATCTTACTGATAAAGAGATAACTAAAAGGGTTTCTGAATTGGCTCATCAAATAAATAAAACATATAAAGGCGAAGAACTTGTCGTGGTAGGGATACTCAACGGATGTTTTATGTTTGCTTCGGATTTATTCAAACAACTGGACCTAGATTGCCGGATCTCATTTTTAAAACTGGCATCATACCAGGGAACACAGAGTACAGGAAAAATACGTCAGTTGATTGGATTGAACGAAGACATCAAAGGAAAAACGGTCATCATCCTTGAAGACATTATTGATACGGGTATTACGATGGAACACATCATCAATCAGCTCAAAGCGTACAACCCATCAGATATCAAAATTGCTACCTTGTTGTTTAAGCCGGATGCTTTTCAAAAAGATTTTCCCATTGATTACACAGGCTTTGAAATACCGGATAAGTTTATTGTGGGATACGGACTTGATTATAATGGTTTGGGACGAAATTTGAGGCAAATATATCAAATAAGATAATCAACTGTTCGATGTCAAAAGACAGAAACTGTAAAAGTTTAATTTAACCGTTCACAGGCCACTGAAAGACAAAAGACAAAAATTAAAAGTCAAAAATAAAGGATATAATAATAGCAAAATCTATCGTTTCCTCAAAATCAAGATAAGGTGTTAGGTGTTAGGTTTTGGCTTTTGATTTTATTATTCTAATTTAAAACCGTGAACGCTTACAAATTAATTATGTGGAATTGAAAAATTATTGTTATTTTTGACTAAACCGTAACAAGAAAACTACCATGATAAACATTGCAATATTTGGACCTCCCGGAGCCGGCAAGGGAACACAGGCAAAAAAACTGGCAAAAAAATACAAACTGGCATACATCTCCACAGGCGATATCCTGCGAGAGGAAATCAAAGAAAGCACAAAACTCGGGCAGGAGGCCAAAGAAATTATTGACTGTGGCGAACTGGTTTCCGATGAAATCATTGTCCAGATCATTGAAGAACGTATAAAAACAAACCTGGATGCCAAAGGGATTTTATTTGATGGTTTCCCCAGAACATACGCACAAGCTTATATCCTTGAAGGATTGCTGCTGAAAATGAACTCCAAACTCACCTGTATGCTTAGTCTTGAAGTCCCAAAAGATGAGCTCATGAGGCGGATGTTAAAACGCTCGGGAGTAGAAAATCGTTCAGATGATAAGGAAGATGTCATAAAAAAACGGTTTAAGGAATATGAAAAAAAAACCATTCCTGTCATTGAATTTTATAAAGAACAGGACAAATATGTACAGGTTGACGGCACAGGTGAAATTGATGTTGTTTTTAAACGATTGTGCAAAGCCATAGAAATAGCCTTATCTCAAACATGGCTGAATATTGTGTTGTTTGGCCCTCCCGGAGCCGGCAAAGGAACCCAAGCCAAAATGCTTGCCAAAGCACACAACCTCATGTACATCAGCACCGGCACATTGATACGCAATGAAATTGCCAAAAACACCGAAATCGGGAAACGGGCAAAAAAATACCTTTACAGCGGCGATATTGTGCCTGATGATATAGCTATAAGACTAATAGAGAAAAGCATATCATCACACCGCGATAATGTCCGTGGATTCATTATCAAAGGATTCCCTAGCAACCTGGTGCAGGCTTACATCCTGGACGGCCTTTTCAAAAGGTACGATTCAGAAGTATCACTGGTGCTGCACCTTGAGGCTCATACATTAAACTCCATCAAGCGGTTAAATGCCAGGGCAAAAACCAACAAGGCCCGCATTTACGATCAGGATACTGACCTCATCATCCACAGGCTGGAAGTGTGGGAGAAAAAAACAAAACCGGTGATAGAATATTACAAACGCCAGGGGAAAATTGAGTATTATGATGGCAGTTTGGATACAAAAAAATTAAACAAACAACTGGAGGAAAGCATTTTAAAAGCATTTAAGGACATAAGGTAAGCAATGAGCAATCCCAATTTTATTGATTATGTGAAAATATTCTGTCGCTCGGGAAAAGGAGGCGCCGGATCACGTCATTTTCGTCGTGAGAAATTTGAGCCCAAAGGGGGACCCGATGGTGGTGATGGTGGCCGTGGCGGACATATTATTTTAAAAGGATCAAAACACCGCTGGACATTGCTGCATTTGAAATACAACAAACACCATTTTGCCGGGAACGGAGCACCTGGCGGATCAGCACAAAAATCCGGAGTTACAGGGAAAGACATTGTCATTGAAGTGCCCCCCGGTACCATTGTTAGAAATGCAGAAACCGGAGAAAAATTGCTGGAAATCCTTGAAGACGGACAGGAAGAAATTTTGCTTGAAGGCGGTAAAGGCGGCCTGGGAAATACACATTTCAAATCCAGCACAAACCAGTCACCACGCTATGCCCAACCCGGCATCCCCGCACAGGAATCATGGGTGATTCTTGAGCTTAAAGTGCTTGCTGATGTCGGGCTGGTGGGCTTCCCCAATGCAGGAAAATCCACGCTGCTTGCCAGCATATCGGCTGCAAAACCAAAAGTAGCAGATTATCCGTTTACTACCATCACTCCTAATCTGGGAATTGTTTCTTACCGCAACGGGAAATCTTTTGTCATGGCCGATATCCCCGGGATCATCGAAGGTGCTTCCGAAGGCAAAGGGCTGGGGCTGCGTTTTCTCAGGCATATTGAGCGCAATTCAATGCTTTTGTTCATGATTCCCGCTGATACCAACAGCATATCACAGGAATACGATGTTTTACTGAATGAATTGAAAAAACACAACCCGGAATTGCTTGACAAAAGCCGTTTGCTCGCTGTCACAAAATCCGACCTGCTGGATAAAGAACTTGAAGGGATGCTGCTCAAAGACATCCCGGATGTAGATCATGTGTTTATCTCATCCATAGCGCAAACAGGCATTGAAACAATGAAAGATAACATCTGGAAAAAACTCAACCAATGATAGAATTCCTCGAAACACTGGACCGCCAATTGCTGCTGTTTTTCAATAGCTTGAACAACCCGGTTGTTGACAGCATCATGTGGTTTTTGAGCGATAAATATGTGTGGATACCCCTGTATGTGTTTATCATGATTTTCAGCATACGTATAGCCGGCTGGCGCAGTGTGTTCTGGATACTAACCATGATGCTGACTTTCGGCCTGACAGACCAGATTTCTGTGCATGCCTTCAAAGAAGTGTTTGAACGGTACCGGCCGACACACAACCAGGAAATACAGCATTTGATACATACCGTCAATAATTACCGTGGCGGGATGTATGGTTTCGTGTCGTCGCATGCAGCCAATACCTTTGGGCTGGCTACCATCAGTTCGTTGCTCATCAAAAAACGTTGGTATGTCATCGCCATTTTTATCTGGGCTGCGTTGGTTTCTTTTTCCAGGATATACCTGGGCGTACATTATCCCGGTGACATCCTTGGTGGTGCGTTGCTTGGTGTATTATGCGGCTACATTGCCTGGCAACTGTACCGCTTGCTGCCATCAGCGTGGAAGCATGCCTATCATTATGAGCCGTTGTATATATCCGGCACATGATATTATGGGTAAGCTTTGGGTTCAATTTTGGCATTATGTGCTGTTAGATTAGTTCGTTTTTAACACGTAACTCATTTAAAACCTCTTTTTAGCAGGGTCTTTCCTGTTATCAAAAAAATCTAACAGAATGATTTTGTTCCCTCTCAGTTTATAAAAAACATTAATTTGTTTCAGAATCGTAAATCCCCTTATTCCTTTTTCATAATGCTCTATGGAACCAATTTGTGGGAATTCTACCAATATATCCAAAAAATCATATCCCTTTTTAACAAAAACTTTGGTTGCATTTTCCCCCCAATTATCCAAAAGATAATCCAGAATTTTATCGAACTTCTTATCCGCCTTATTTGACCATTCTATTTCTAAAGCCATTTTTCATGTTTCTTTTTCATTTTGGAATGGCTGATGACATTGTCCGGATTTTTTGTTTCCTCAAGGATATGAAGCAATGATTCCTGTTCTTTCAAAGATAATCTGCTCCATAATTTACAATCTCTACCGTATGTCCTATTTTTCATTAATTCGTAGAAATTCATCAATAAACTCTCATTTTCAATGTTATCTACCAAATTATGAAAACTTCTTTTTAATTCTTTCGCATTCATTTTTCCTTTTTTTACAAATTTAATAATTTTTCCAACACACCCGACAGATTTTCATTATGTGTTACAACGGACTGAAACTACAGTTCCGTGCTGTCCCGCTGCTATTAAAAACCAAAAGTCAACAATTTTTCTACACGCTATAAAAATACTTTCGGTATTTTTGAATTGAAAGGCATACATTATGAGCTGTTGTGATATATCCGTTGGTTGCGGCTTGAGCTTCATAAGGCCTTTTAATAATTCCAACGTTTGAGGATTGAGGCTTGGCACTTTTTTCCATCAGCACGAAAACGCGTCACTCACTAAAAAGGGAATCCACAAAGGCTTTTTTATCAAAGAGTTGAAGATGGTCCTTGCCTTCTCCCACGCCAATGTATTTCACAGGCACATTAAACTGGTCAGAAATACCGATGACCACGCCCCCTTTGGCTGTGCCATCAAGTTTGGTGACAGCCAGGGCATTCACTTCCGTGACGCTGACAAATTGTTTGGCTTGTTCAAAAGCATTTTGACCGGTGGAGCCGTCAATAACCAGCAACACTTCGTCCGGGGCATCAGGGATGAGTTTTTTCATGACACGCTTTACCTTACCAAGTTCATTCATCAGGTTTTTCTTGTTGTGCAGACGTCCGGCCGTATCAATGATCACCACATCTTTGTTATCGCTGATGGCAGAGCTTAAGGTATCGTAAGCCACAGAAGCGGGATCAGATCCCATTTTTTGTTTTATCAGCGGCACCTCTACCCTTTCGGCCCATATTTCGAGTTGTTCAATGGCAGCAGCCCTGAAGGTGTCAGCAGCTCCCAACAACACAGATTTTCCTGCTTTTTTGAATTGATGTGCCAGTTTACCAATGGTGGTGGTTTTTCCCACGCCGTTGACACCTACAACCATGATAACATAAGGCCTGTCTGAAAATGGCAATTGCCAGTCTTTAAATTCCTGGGTTTGATTTTCTGAAAGTAAAGCAGCAATTTCTTCTTTTAAAATGTTGTTCAATTCAGAGGCATTCAGGTATTTATCGCGTTTGACACGTGCTTCGATGCGGTCAATAATCTTGATGGTGGTATCCACGCCCACATCAGAAGAAATCAATACTTCCTCAAGTTCATCCAACACATCAGCATCAATCCTGGACTTGCCTACTACAACCCTGCCCAGTTTTTTAAACACATTTTCCCTGGTTTTTTCAAGGCCTTTATCCAGGTCTTTTTCGCTGTTTTTATTAAAAATACCAAATAGAGCCATGTTTTTGTTTTTTTTAATTACTCACCGCAAAGACGGAGACCCGTCTTACGCCAGGTAAGGTTGCAAAATTTTAATCAACAAGAGGTTGCAACCTCTTGTTGATATCGGGCGCAAAGTTATAAAATTTGTAAATTGAACTGTTAACCCCGTTGAAAATTTTCTACGGGGTTAACAACGGTTAAAAAATGTTAATAATGGTTAAAATCGGTTACTTATGAAATGTCGGGGTTTTAAGAAATAATACATATCGCAACCGTTTTTAATTGTTTAGCTGGGCAATTTATTTTATTTTTCATTTCCTTGCGTCTTAGCTGCAAAAAATGTATGCGTTAAAACAGATACTATTTTTAAGACCTGAGGTTAAAATAAAAAAGCACGCCTCCGGAATCGAAGGGTGCTATATCGTCCTCTCAATACCTTAAAGCCGCAGGAATTAAGGTAATAATTCACATTTCATTTACTTCTTCGTACCAGCAAAAAAATCTTTCACATGTTCGCTATTAACAATGTCGTCCTTAAAAAAATAAGCACCTGTCTTTTTAGATTTCTCCATCTTAATGACACGGGCAAATTCTTTCCCTTTTCCTGATTTTAGCGTTGCAACTGTCTTTTTAGCCATATCAAATATTTATTTAATTTCTTTATGAACGGTTACTTTCCTCAAAATGGGGTTGTATTTTTTCAACTCCATCCTACTGGTGGTATTCTTCCTGTTTTTGGTTGTGATATACCGTGACATCCCGGGTTTACCGGACTTTTTTTGTTCTGTACATTCAAGTATTACCTGAACTCTGTCACCTTTTGATTTTTTACCCATAATTAAAACTCCTTTTTAATACTTGGTTATGTATCCTTTTGTTTTGGCCTTCTTTAGTGCCTTGTTTAAACCGATTTTATTGATCACTCGTACGGCCTTATTGGAAACCATCAGCTCAATCCAGCGGTCTTCTTCTTCCAGGAAAAACTTACGTTTTGACAAATTAACATTAAACCTGCGTTTCGTATGTGTTTTGGAGTGAGAGATGCTGTTTCCCACAATCGCTTTCTTTCCGGTGATTTGACATATCTTTGCCATGCTATTTTTTTTATAAATTTCGGATTGCAAATATCGGATTATTTTTATTAAAAACAAAATATTTTTACAAAAATTCTCAAAATCATGATGCCCTTGAATAAAATCACAATTTTTAACCCAGAATGAACGACAAATTTAAGTGTAAAACTAACATGATTTCAACATCGGATCTCCTTGATAATAACTAATGGTTATGTTTTAGGAGGGAAACTTTTCCTAAATCCTAACCCCCAATGATTAACTTTGTTATGAAAGTAGGACACTACCATATTTTAATTTTTGATTTATTTTTATTTATTTATTGAACATTAAAAACAATAAAGGTGGCTGTATAACTAATTATTTTTTTC
>JAYENB010000321.1:0-7075 GCA_034721855.1 Bacteroidota bacterium | reverse complement strand
GCTAAACAAAAGTTGATGATTATTAAATAAATGGTTTTATTTTTTGGGGTATTAGCTCAGTTGGCTAGAGCGCGTGACTGGCAGTCACGAGGTCAGCGGTTCAAACCCGCTATACTCCACTTTTTTTGTAGTGATCTTTTAGACAATCAACTGACAGTTTGTTGATGCTTGTTTAATACTTTTTTGCATTTTGTTATTTGACCTCCAAGATGCAGGTGTGTGTTTCCTTTCTCCATTTGTTTTCCGGATAAAAACATTGGTATTGCATTAATACAATGATCACTTCATGTATGTTTATTGGTTTAAATTAAAAATAATAGATTTGTATAAAATTTAAATAAAAAATTATGAACACAAATAACAAAGGATTCAGTACAAAACTTATTCATTCGGGCGATTTTGAGGATCAATTTGGATCAGCAGTTGTCCCGATTTATCAAACCTCAACCTTTTCTTTTAAAAATGCCGACCATGGTTCCCGTTTATTTAAAGGTGAAGAAAAAGGGCATATTTATACACGCCTTTCAAATCCGACAATTGAAGCCCTTGAGAATAAACTTGCCGATCTTGAAAACGGCATTGGAGGCATTGCTCTGGCAAGTGGGATGGCTGCTGTTTCAACAGTTTATGCAGCCTTTTTAAACCAGGGTGATCACATGATTAGTACGCATGCTGTGTATGGCCCCAGTAGATTACTAATGGAAGATATTTATTCAACATTTGGAGTGGAATCTACATACATGGACACCAGCGATCCTGTTGCTGTGGAAAATGCCATTAAGGAAAACACAAAATTGATTTACCTGGAAACACCGGCCAATCCAACCATGGAACTTTCAGATATTGAAAAGATAGCTGAAATTGCCCATAAACACAATGTACTGGTTGTTGTTGATAACACATTTAGCAGCCCATATCTGCAAAAACCGTTGGATTTGGGAGCTGATGTCGTTTTGCATTCCCTTACAAAATTTATTAACGGGCATGCAGATGTTGTGGGAGGAGCATTGATAGCCAAAAATGAAGATCCCTTAAACAAAATGAAGAAAATTATGCAGTACATGGGCGGCAACATGGACCCCCATCAGGCATTTTTAGTATCACGTGGCGTCAAAACCCTGGCACTTCGTGTACAGAAAGCTACCGATAATGCCAAAAAAGTAGCTGATTTTCTTGACCAACATGACAAAATAAAATGGGTTAATTATCCCGGGCTGAAATCACATCCACAATACGATTTAGCAACCAAGCAAATGAAAGATTTTGGCAGCATGTTGTGTTTTGAACTAAAAGGTGGTATTGAAGAAGGAAAAACGCTGATGAATAATGTCAACCTTGCTTTGCTTGCCGTGTCTCTTGGTGGTGTTGAATCCCTGATACAACATCCGGCATCAATGACACATGCTGGTATTCCTGAAGAAAGCAGAGTTAAAGCAGGAATCACTGCTGGTTTGGTGAGATTTTCTGTAGGCATTGAAGATGCTGACGATATCATTGAAGATTTGAATCAAGCCCTGAGAAATGTTTAAGGATACTTCTAATAATTAACATAGTAATAATCTTAAATCCATATAAAAATAAATATCTTTGCGTTAGATATGATAAATATTATCTATGGCAATGTTGAAAAAAATCAGACTATGGTTCGGTAGAAGATTTAGATTAATTCTGTTAACTCATGGGAATTTTGAACAAAAAAAACGGTTTAATTTTAACCGTTTTGGTTTCATCAGTTTGATGATTGGGTTGATTATTCTTATCATTGTTATTACGTGTGCTGCTATTGTTTTTACCCCCATAAAAGAATTTATCCCCGGGTATCCCGATAAAGAAGCCAGAATAGCCAGTGCAACAAATGCCAGTCGATTAGATAGCCTGGCAAAGCAAATTGAGCTTAGAGATCAGTACCTCGCTAATCTAAAACAAGTGTTGCTTGGTGAAAAACTTTTTAATCCGGCACTGGAAATCAGTGAAAACTTAAATGATTCCAGCAAGTCTAAACCTGTAAACACTGATGATTATGGTGAGCAAATGATGTCCTTGGATAATAATTTTAAAGTACCAGGGTTTGTCTCAGAACAACCTAAAACGGATGTGGTTTTTTTCCCGCCTGTGAAAGGTATGATCACCAATAGTTTTGACCCTGTCAGAGACCATTACGGGACGGATATTGTAACCCCTGATGATGAGGTTGTACATTCAACACTTGCTGGCACGGTCATATCTGCAAACTGGACCATGGAAACAGGATATACAATTCAGATACAGCACAGAAACAATTACATCAGTACTTACAGGCACTTGAAAAAAATGCTTGTAAAAACCGGCAGACAGGTAGATGCCGGTGAAAGTCTCGGAGTGTATGGAAACACAGGTGAAATAAGTTATGGCCCACATCTGCATTTTGAATTATGGCACAAGGGGGAACCGTTAAATCCGGAACATTATATTGATTTTGAATGAACAAATCCATGAAACATATCGCTGTCCTGGGATCAACAGGATCAATAGGCACTCAGGCACTTGATGTAATACGGAATCACAAGGATAAATTCTGTGTTGAGGTATTGGTTGCCGGAAACAATGCTAAATTGCTTATTTCACAGGCCAAAGAATTCAAGCCTAATATTGTAATTATCGCTAACGAAGAGAAATATGATGTTGTTTCTCATGAACTCTCTGGTACAGACACAAAAGTGTTTACCGGTGAAGAGTCCGTATATGATGTTGTGCAGTTTTCTGAAATTGATGTTGTCCTGGCTGCAATGGTTGGTTTTCGCGGGTTCATACCAGTTATAAAGGCCATAGAAGCTGGTAAAACAATAGCACTCGCTAACAAAGAAACCCTGGTGGTAGCCGGAGAACTGATTATAAAAAAAATGAAACAACACCGGGTTCCTGTCATTCCCGTTGACTCCGAACATTCGGCAATTTTTCAGTGCCTCACTGGTGAACCGGTCAATAGCATAAAAAAACTTATTCTGACTGCTTCAGGAGGGCCGTTCCGGGGTAAAAATATGGATGCTTTAAAAAAAGTGACCCCTGAATATGCCCTGAAACACCCCACATGGAAGATGGGGAAAAAAGTCAGCATTGATTCGGCCAGCATGATGAATAAAGGCCTGGAGGTAATTGAAGCACATTGGTTGTTTTCATTGCCCCCTGAAAAAATTGAAGTCGTTGTCCATCCATCGTCCATTGTACATAGCATGGTAGAGTTTGTTGACGGATCAATGAAAGCCCAACTCGGAAACAACGACATGCGTATTCCGATACAGTATGCTTTTTCCTGGCCCGATAGAATTCCAACCCATGTCAACCCCATTGATCTGACAGAAATTGGTAGCTTACATTTTGAAAAACCGGACCCTAAAAGTTTTCCTAATTTAAACCTTGCATTTGATGCCTTGAAAATGGGTGGTGATGCACCATGTACCCTTAATGCCGCTAATGAAGTAGCGGTAAATGCTTTTTTAAAACGCAGAATCGGGTTTAACCAGATTGCTGAAATAAACAGGGAATGTTTACATGCATTGCCGGTACAACATCCTGTAAGCATTAATGATTTTGTGAATTCTGACAGACAAGCCAGAATACAGGCTGAACATATTTTAAAGAAAATAAAGTTATGAGTGGATTAGTAATGACAGCCCAGCTTTTGTTGGCTTTATCAATTTTAGTGTTTATACACGAACTGGGACATTTCCTGGCAGCACGGGCATTTAATATTAAAGTGGATAAATTTTTCATTTTCTTCGACTGGCCAGGGAAAATATACAGTAAAAAAGTAGGCGGTACAGAATATGGTATTGGCATGCTCCCGCTTGGTGGATATGTTAAAATTGCCGGCATGATCGATGAATCCATGGACAAAGAGCAAATGAAAAAACCACCTCAACCCTGGGAGTTTCGGTCAAAACCTGCATGGCAACGACTCATTGTGATGGTTGCTGGCGTGATTATGAATATCATTGCCGGGGTGCTGATTTTTACATTTTCCCACATGGCATTCAGTGAAACCTACATTGACCTGGATGATATGGAGGACGGTATTTATGCCTATGAATATGCGGAGAAAATTGGCCTTCAAAACGGAGACAAAATCATTGCCATTGACGGTAAAGAAGTGAACAGGTTAAGCGATGTTATATCCACCCGGTTATACCTTGGAAATGAAGTGAAAATCAATCGCAATGGAAAACTCATGACCATTGCCCTTCCGGATACATTGTACCGCTATGTTATGAATTCAGAAAGCATGTTGCTTACCTATCAGAATTATCCCCTGGAAATTGAAGATGTTCCCGAAGGGTATAATGCGCATAAAGCAGGATTAAAGGAAACCGATGAAATCATCAGCATAAATTCCCAGCCAGTATCCTTAAAAGGTGAATATATGGAAATGCTGCTAAAGAACCGGGGTGATACGCTGGAGAT
Organism: Bacteroidota bacterium; assembly: GCA_034721855.1. Lineage (GTDB taxonomy): Bacteria > Bacteroidota > Bacteroidia > Bacteroidales > ML635J-15 > JAQIBY01. The sequence goes on along the minus strand of JAYENB010000321.1, from coordinate 2,638 downwards.
GAAAGTAAATCGCCTTGGAGATCCTGTAACACTCTCCATTCCTGTAGATAGTTCAGGGACAGTAGGCATTCGATTGAAAAGCAAGTATCCAACCACCGCATATACTTTTTTTACCGCCATGAAATATGGCTGGAAAGATGCCTTTGAGTCGGTGAAAGCCAATGCCAAAGGGATGGGGAAAGTGTTTTCCGGAGAAGAAAAAGCACGCGATAGTTTGCAGGGGCCCATTGGTATTGCCAAAACATTTGGCGGAACATGGCATTGGGGCAGGTTTTGGATGTTAACCGGGATCATCTCCATGGTGCTGGCTTTTGTCAATATCCTGCCTATACCAGCCCTGGATGGAGGACATGTGTTATTTACACTCATTGAAATGATCATTGGACGTAAATTGCCGGATAGGTTCATGGAAATTGTGCAAACGATTGGCCTGATAATTGTACTTGGCCTTATGATTTTGATAATTGGAAACGATATTATTAATTTGTTTTGATGAAATACATCAGTTACATATTGGTTTTACTGGCATTCACTTTTTGCGCTGTTCACCTGCATGCTCAGGATGATTCGCATTTTTTCCCGGATGACTACGATCAGCGTGTGATGATTTTACCTTTTGATCCTTCCATATACCTCAATGATGCCAGTGAGATATGGATCAAAAACAGCGGCATGTCTTATGATGAGCTCCTTGATTACCTGAGAAATAATATCAACAGGCGATTGCAGTTGGCCATGGTAGATTCATGTGAAGCCATTGATTTGAATCAATCTTATACCACCGAAGCACGCAATGATCTGCTCGGCCTTTATACTACAGTTTCGTATGAAATGCGTCGTGCTATGCCAGACAAACAAAAAGTGGAGGAAGATGAAGAGCGGTTCCTTGGGAAATTGCGTACACAATGGAAAGAAAAACAATACAAAGATACCGTTGTAAAAACCAGGAGAGAAGATGGAGAAATCAGAGGCAGGCGTTATGGTACCGATGATAAATACCTTCACATTACATTCAGCAACCCTGAATTTATACCGGATTTGGCAAAACGCCGGGATTTGAACAAAATTTTGTTTGTCAATCAACTTGAAATCAAAGGTATGTATGGCGACCCGTATTTTACCGGAGATGGGGATGCTGCCCGGTTGATAAAACTGCACTACAGCCTGTATGGTGCAGATGGAAAATTGTTGCACGGGAGTTTTGCCTCGGTTAAAATCCCGTATCATCTTAACAATCCCGAAACCGTGGTGAAAGATTATTTTCCCACCATCGTCAGGCAGATAATTTCTAACATTGATTTCCGATCACAATGAATTTGATTTTTGCCTCAAACAACCCCCATAAATTAAAAGAAGTTAAAAATATTGTTGGTGATGATTACAGCATCTCAGGATTGCAGGATGTGGGTATTGAAGAGGACATCAAAGAAACAGCAGACAGCCTTGAAGGCAACGCACAAATAAAAGCTGATTTTGTTTACCAGAAGGTAGGTCAACCCTGTTTTGCTGATGACACAGGCTTGGAAGTGTTTGCACTAAACATGAGACCCGGCGTTATGTCTGCCAGGTATGCAGGAAACAACAAAAGCAGTTGGGATAATGTGAAGAAATTGTTGTTTGAGATGAAAAACATCAGCAACCGGAAAGCTCGTTTCCGTACAGTAATATGCCTTATTTTGCAAGGGAAACACTATTTTTTCGAAGGTGCTGTTGAAGGGGAAATTGCAACTACACCCGCTGGTCATAAAGGCTTCGGTTATGACCCCGTATTTATTCCTGACGGTTATCAATGTACTTTTGCTGACATGAATGATGCCGACAAAAATCAGATCAGCCACAGAGCAAGAGCATTGAACAAAATGGCAGCGTTTTTAAACAAAATGAGTAACTACTCACAGCAAAGACGCAATGGCGCAAAAATACGATAGCACGAAAGTACGATGGCATGATAGCACGAAATGTATAGGTTTTTTCATGATTCCCATTGGTCCGGATTTGTGTACATAGTGGGTCTAAGAAAACACCAAACTTTATCCCGTACTTGTTTCGGGAACTTGTCCGGCGAAAACAGATAACAAATATCAATGATAAATAAATTCCAAATTTTGTGCAAACGAGGGCAGAGGCAAGCTCGCTTGCTATGCCGAGTGCAGCCAAAATTATTGAAAATTATTTGTTTTTTTGATGTTTGAAATTTGTTATTTTTAAAATTCAATAGTTTTCTAAGGAGCACTACATAGTGATTAATACCGATATGGGTTCTTTTTTTTTCCATATCTTTCTCTTTCCATCGCCCCTTCGTGCTTTCGTGCTCTCACCCTCCCGCGTGAGGGATAGAAGCGGTACCCTGCAATTCGCCGTTAGGCGAATGAAGCGTACAAGCGGATAGCCCGACCCCGTAGGAACGGAGGGGGCACGCCCTAATAATAATATCACTTCTTTTATCCATCGTGCTATCGTTTTTTCCATTTCTCTGCATCTTAGCGTCTTCGCGGTAAAATATGTATGCGGCTGAATAGTTACCAAAATGAAATTCTGACTTTATTAATACTAAAAAAAGAAAAAAACTGTTTTATTTGTTGTACCATTAATAAAGTGCCGGAAATGGAATTCCCGGCCAAAAAAGTTTATGATGAAA
>JAYENB010000320.1:0-7078 GCA_034721855.1 Bacteroidota bacterium | reverse complement strand
ACACTAATTAAAAACGGTTGCGATATGTATTATTTCTTAAGATTCCGAAATTTCATAAGTAACCGATTTTAACCATTATTAACATTTTTTAACCCCGTAGAAAATTTTTCAACGGGGTTAACCGTTGTTAACAAATTTCAAACCTTTGAGACATTGCGACTTTGCGGTGAGGAGCTACTTTTGCTGACACTGATTAGTTACCCCGTTTTTTCTCCAGCCGTTTTTTATCTTTTTTGCTGAGTGAAGATTCATCAACCACCATAACATCCCGTCGTAAGTCGAAAAGCCTCAGGTCGATATAGCGTTTGGGATTGATCCGCATATCCTGAACCAGTCTGTTGAGGTTTGTACTGGCACTTTCCAGCTCATAATACAGGCTGTCGTTGTTTACCAGCAAACCAAGACTGCCTTCGCCTTGATTGATTTTGTTAGTAATAACCACTACATCGTTGATGGCTTTGTTTGCCTGATTGAGGGTTTGTGTAAGTTGTGCTGATTTCAGGCTATCTGACAGGTCAGATATGTTTTTGATGGTATTGGAAATGGCTTCATTGTTATTGTTGATGGTGGAGGTGATGTTGTCAATGTTAGTCAGGATGGAAGCAATGCGGGTTCTTTCGTCCGTCATTAAGGAATCAAGGTTTTGTGATGAGGTTTCAAGATAACTCACGGTTCGTTTTATGCTGGAAAAGCTGTTTTTAAGATTCCTTTGGGTTTCTTCGTTGAAAATGTATCTGACCACTTCTATGGCTGTTTGCATTTCTTTCATCAAATCTTCCGCCTGGTTTCTTATTGGCATCATTTGCATGCTGACCTGTTCTTTTAGGCTTTGTTCTGTTGTGCCAATAAGGGTATCACTATCCTCATGATAAGTGTTGCTGTTGCTTAATACTATCTCAATGCCTTTGGTGCCCATCAAATCCATGCTGTAAATACGGGCAATGGATGAATCCGGAATGGCATATTTATTATCCGTTATGATGCTTACCAGCAATTGATTATTTTGTTTTGTCAGCATTGTAATGTTATCCACCTGGCCGATTTGATAACCATTCATGGTTACTGCACTTGATACATTGAGACCTTCGACCCTGTCATACAATACAAAATAGGTTCGTTGTTTGTTAAAAAGGTCTTTGTTTTTCAGATAATTGAATCCCCAGTAGCTTGTTGCCAGGATAATAACAATTAATACGCCCGTGAAAATGTATTTTCGCCCTTGTTTGGTCATCTTTTTTTATTGATTTATTGTTTTTATTGCATCACGTACCGTAATCCTCTGGTTGTTTCTGAACGCCACAATGAAACAATCTTTGATATTAGCACTCAATTTTTCATGCAAGCTAACAATTTTTTGATAATCATCTGTTTTTTCGGTGGTATGTTTATAATATTCATTGTGTTTGTATTGCCACAAGTCATTGAATGCAGGATACATATTTTGCAGTGTATCAATTGAATCTTTGGAGGTGCCAATCTGTATCCTGAAGCAAATTTCATCATTTTCAGAAGGGGGAAAGGAGGGGATGTTATTTTCTTTATTGGCTGTGTCTTTTTCAATAGAATGATTATCAGACTCATCTAAATATACCTCAAGGGATTCTTCTTTAAGCAAATTGTCCGCTTCAAACGCTTTTTTATATGCTTTAAAAGCCCTGTAAATAGCAGAAGCGAGGTATGTAACGCCATCTTCTGAATTGAGGAATTTTTCTTCTTCCGGATTAGAAATAAAACCTGATTCAATGAGAATGCTTGGCATGGCAACTTTGTAAAGAACCCAGAATCCGGCTTGTTTTACCCCGCGATCATGGCGTCCCACGCGTTCTTTGAATTGTTCCTGTACCAACGCAGCCAGATTGAGGCTCTGGTCAAGATACGCATTCTGAAACATGCTGAACATGATATGGGATTCGGGACTGTTGGGATTAAAATCCCCGTAATTTTCTTCGTAATTTTCTTCCTGCAGTATGACAGCATTCTCTTTTTTGGCTACTTTAAGATTTGCCTCCGATACATGTAATCCCATAACAAAGGTTTCAGCACCGTAAGGTTTGGAGGAAGTGGATGCGTTGGCATGAATACTGATGAACAAATCTGCTTTGGCGTTGTTGGCAATTTTTGCCCTTTCGTACAATTTGACGTATTTGTCGGTTTTGCGTGTATAAATGACTTCAACATCAGGGAAGTTTTCTTCAATATAGCCTCCCAGTTTATGTGCTATGTTCAGGACAATGTCTTTTTCATAAGAAAAAGCGCCAACAGCACCAGGGTCCCTGCCACCATGCCCCGGATCAATAACCACTTTTTGCAAATTGATGTCATTTTTGCCATTTTGTGCTGAAAGGAAATCGGGCTGACAGCACAATATCAGGATACTTAGTATGAGTGTTATTCGTTTATTCATCATCAACATTTCTATTTAGAATGCATTTTTTAATTAGTTTTGAACCGGATTTAAAATTACAAAAATAACGCCAAATTTTTGAAAATATTTGATAATATATTCAAAAGCTTATTAACAATGCTGATATTCTTTGCCATTGGAGGGTGTATTTCAATGGTGTCGGGGATAGAAATCAGGGAGAATACAATGCAAATCTTACCTGATACCACCAATCTTGAATCCTCAGATAGTGTAGTTGTAAACGATAGCCTGTCAAAAGACAGCATTCAAAAAGATAGCCTGGTTTCAGATAGTGTAAAGAAAAAACAATCAAATGCCCTTGAACATCCGGTGTATTATCATGCTACTGACAGTAATATCATTTATTTGCAAAAAAGCCTGATTTACCTCTATAAGGAGGCGGAGATTGTTTACAATGATATACAGGTCAATGCAGATTTTATCAGGGTGGATCTGGATAAAAATGAATTGTTGGCTTATGGCATGCCTGATTCGACAGGAACTACGGTGGGTAAGCCGGTATTTAAACAAGGGGATGAAAATTTCAAAGCGGATACCATACGGTACAATTTTAAATCAAAACGTGGAATAATCAAAGAAGTGATAACTGAATTTGATGGTAGTTTTATGCATGGTTCACGCACAAAAAGGCAGGCAGACAAGAGTATTCATATAGTAAATGGAAAATTTACAACCTGTGACCTGGAACATCCGCATTTTTATTTTAATATTTCCAAAGCCAAAGTCATTCCTGATGATAAAATTGTAGCTGGTCCCTCGTACCTTGTGATTGCAGACATTCCAACTCCGGTAGGGATTCCGTTTGGTTTTTTCCCCAACACCAAAGGGGCTTCTTCAGGGATCATTATTCCGGAATACGGAGAAGAACAAAACAGGGGGTTTTTCCTGCGTAATGGTGGTTATTACTGGGCTATCAATGATTATCTTGATTTATTACTGACCGGCGGTATATATTCAAAAGGCAGTTGGGAAGCCAGGGCAACAACACACTATAAACTTAGGTATAAGATGAGTGGGAACCTGAGTTTTCATTACAATAAAAACGTGTTGGGATACAAAGGACTTGAAGATTATCAAACCAACAGGATGTATAAATTCAAATGGTATCATAAACAAGACCCCAAAGCGCATCCCAGCATGAATTTCAATGCCAATGTGGACATGAGTTCCAGTGCTTATGATAAGTACAATACCTACAGTGCGCAAAGCCGTTTAACAAACACCAAGCAATCCAGTATCAACTTCAGTAAATTTTGGCCGGGTACTCCATTTTCGCTCAACATGTCAATGCTGCACAGTCAAAACAGCAGAGATAGCTCTGTGACGCTTACTTTACCGCAGATGAGTTTTAACATAAGCCGTGTTTATCTGCTGAAGCGAAAAGAAGCCACCGGCAGTCCTAAGTTTTATGAAAAGATAGGGGTCAGTTATTCCATGTCGTCAATCAACAGGGTGTCAGCCCATGAAGATTCGATTTTTGAATCCCGTTTTGATGATTTTACCAATGGCATAAAACACAGTATCCCGTTGAGTACAAGCATGAAACTGTTCAAACACTTGACCTTATCACCAAATTTTAATTTCACTGACCGCATGTATTTTGAGGAAACCAAGCGGTATTATGATGATTCCATTTTCAATGAAACCGATTCTACTTATGATGGTGGGGTGGTCACAGAGCAGGTGCCGGGTTTTGTCAATGCCTGGGATTATCGTGCAGGTGCCAGCCTGTCAACAAAAATTTACGGCATGTTTGAGTTTAAGTCTGAAAGACTGAAAGCCATACGCCATGTGTTAACTCCAAGTGTCAGTTACAGTTATTTTCCTGATTTTTCAGACGAGAAATACGGTTTTTATGAAAATTACATCTCCGACATCCGTTATGATGAATACACAGGACAATATGATACTGTTCGTGGTACGTATTCACGGTTTGAAGGTGGCGTGTATGGTTCTCCTCAGTCTGGTGGTGCCGGATCTGTTAGTTTTTCATTGAGCAATAATCTGGATATGAAAGTAGCCAACCCCAGCGACACAGCAAAAAAAGAAAGAAAAATAGCTTTGCTTGAATCATTGAATTTTAGGACCAATTACAACATCATGGCAGATTCCCTGAATTGGTCTCCGTTAACCATGACAGGCCGTACCAGGGTGGGAAAATTCAATATCAATTTCAGTTCCACGTTTGACCCGTATGCGTACATGGTGGATTCTACCGGTAGTGCAAAACGTATCAACGAAATGCAACTGAACCGTGAAGGCGAACTGTTTCGTATCACACGTGCCAGCTTAAATTTAGGTGTGGGGTTCAGCGCTTCCAAAAATAAAGACAACAATCAACAGGCACAAAACTTTTTATATGGCTACCCGCATTCTTATGTTGATTTTTCAATACCGTGGAACGTAAATTTTGATTATACACTGAATTATAACAAGCCTTACGATGAGAAAAGCCTGACCCAAACGGTAAATGTCAGGGGGGATGTGAGCATCACTAAAAAGTGGAAAGTCAGTTTTAATACCGGTTATGATTTTGTGAACAAAAAAGTGTCTTACACACATGTTGAAATCCACCGCGATTTGCACTGCTGGGAAATGAGCCTGGCATTTGTGCCTTTTGGAAACAACACCTATTACAGTTTCCAGATCAATGTCAAATCACCTTTATTGCAAGACCTGAAACTTAATAAACGTCAGAGTTTCTGGGATAATATTTGAGAATATGTGATGGTGTGATGGATGGTTGAGCTGTCTGACGACAGCTGTTGGGGGTTGCCACAGACCGTGTCCGGCGGAACGGAGTGCAGACGGATTTTCACTGATTGGCACAGATTAGCTGTCTGCGACAGCTTGGGGAACGCTGATGACGCGGATTTGACGGATTTACACGGATTTGCTGTCTGCGACAGCGTTGGGAGTTGCCACAGACCGTGTCCGGCGGAACGGAGTGCAGACGGATTTACACTGATTAACACAGATTGACTGTCTGCGACAGCTTGGGGAACGCTGATGACGCGGATTTGACGGATTTACACGGATTTGCTGTCTGCGACAGCTTTGGGTTTGATGGGAGGGTATATGCAAAAGGGCGTAGCCGGATATCCTGCCATGCGGGGCTGTTTGGGTTTTGTGCCGGCAGCAGAGTGATTGGAATGAACTCCTGTCTGCCGGGGGTACAAAACCAACAGTGCCGCATGGCAGATAGGAGGCGGAGACCGACCCCGCTGGGTGTTTTGTTAACATACCTGAGAGGTGTTTGCAAGAATAAAACCCAGCGGGGATTTGCCCTAATTATAATAATGAAAAATTTTTGGTATTTTTGCGGTATATGATGCGTCAACAGGATACGATATGTGCTTTATCTACGGCGAGTGCTGAGGCGGCTATTGCTGTTGTGAGGCTGAGCGGGGAGAATGCTCATGATGTCATACGGCAGGTTTTTGTGCCGGCTAATCCTGAACGTTTTGATGATGCTGAGGCTTACTGTGTGTATTATGGCAGCATTATGGAAAATGAGGATGAGACATTAGATGATGTGCTGGTGTCTGTGTTTAAAGCGCCGCATTCATACACGGGTGAGGATATGGTGGAAATTTCCTGTCATGGTTCGCTGTATATCCAGCAACGGCTGCTTGATTTGCTGTGTGATAACGGGGCGCGGTTGGCCAATCCGGGAGAGTTTACGGAGCGGGCTTTTCTCAATGGTAAAATGGAGTTGTCGCAGGCTGAGGCTGTGGCCGACGTGATAGCATCGGATACTAAAGTTAGTCATCAGATTGCCATCCGGCAGATGAAAGAGGGTTACGGCGGGGCAATTAAGCGCCTGCGGGAACATTTGCTTAAGCTGGTGTCACTGATGGAGCTGGAACTGGATTTTTCGGAAGAGGATGTGGAGTTTGCAGACCGTGATGAACTGAGGGAGCTGCTTGATGATATCATTGAACGCATCAGCCGGTTGTTGGATAGTTTTCGTTACGGGAATGTCATCAAACACGGTATGCCGGTTGTGATAGCGGGTAAACCGAATGTGGGGAAATCGACATTGCTCAATATTCTGCTGAATGAAGACCGTGCCATTGTTTCTGAAATTCCCGGCACCACACGCGACAGCTTAGAGGATGATATGGTGATGGACGGGATACGTTTCCGGTTTATTGATACGGCAGGCCTGCATCATGCCACGGATGAGATAGAATTGAAAGGGATAGCTCGCACAAGGCAAAAATTAGAAAAAGCGGGCATGGTGCTGATTATGGCGGAGGCTGCTGACAGCGGGGATGAGATTAAAGCATTGTGCGATGAAGTGAAAGAAAGCCTTGTTAACAGTGATGCGGCATTGTTTTTACTGCTTAATAAAAATGATGTTCAAGCGGCCGGAACGGGATATAATGTTGATATGCCGGTTTTCAGGATATCGGCGCTGACGGGGCAGGGCATAGAGAATTTAACCAAAGCCATGGTGGCAAAAGTGAGAAACATGGGTTCGGATACGGATGTGGTGGTAAGCAACGCGCGGCATGCGGCGGCATTGGGGAAATCGCTTGATGCGGCAGCCAGGGCAGGGGAGGCCATGAATTCAGGCATTCCCGGAGACCTTGTGTCGCAGGATTTGCGTGAGGTGCTGCATCACCTCGGCAGCATCACCGGGGAAAT
>JAYENB010000319.1:0-7092 GCA_034721855.1 Bacteroidota bacterium | reverse complement strand
ATAATAGCAGTCTTTTTTTCATAATCATTCTTTTTTATCTGATGAGTGTTACGGTTCCTTTATAATTGTTTTCATTATTTAATTCAAGGATATAGACATAGGTTCCAAAGGGCAATTCTTTTCCATTCCGGGTACCATCCCATTGGTTTTCCGGGTCAGCATAACTGTTCCCAGAGCCACTGAATTCAAATATTTTATCTCCCCAGCGTGTAAAAATCCAGATATCTACCTGTTCAAATGCTGATATCCCTTGTATTTTCCAAGTATCGTTAAGATCATCGCTATTGGGGGTTATAACATCCGGTATCAGGAGGTCAAGATCGGGAATGACAACAATAATTATGGTATCTGCATCTCCACAGATTTGATTTATCGCATACATAATTTCATGGTCACCAACTCCGGCATCTTGGGGCGTAAATGTGCCTGTATTGTCCACGCCTGTACCGTACCATTCACCACCAGCCTGGCTTGTTTGCAGTTCAACCGGGTCATCTGTTACCATCAAGGTATCCACCGGATCAATTATTGTAGCATCAGCACGTGAATAAACGGTTATTTCAACAGTATCAGCATCACCACAGGGATCTGGAATGGTATAAATGATTTGGTGGGTACCACTTCCGGCAATGTAAGGATTAAACACGCCTGTAGAATCAATGCCTTCACCTAGCCAATACCCTCCGGAAGTTGCTGCTGTCAGGGTATCATTAAAGTTGTCAGCACAGTAATAATCAGGGATACTGTCAATGGTAGCATCCGCTGATTCATGGACAATAATATTAATCGTGTCAGAACCCGTACATGTTCCGTCTGAGACTACATAGGTAATGGTATTGATGCCGATATCTGCAGTGGCAGGATCAAACGTACCTTCAACCGTATCTGTAATACCGGTGCCATTCCATGTGCCTCCGGAAGTTGCTGCTGTCAAATCAACAGCAGTATCTGTATAACAAAAAACTCCCGGATCATCAATGGTGGCATCAGGTACCGGGTGTACTGTAATTGTAATTTCATCGTAATCCGTACAGGGGGATGTTCCTGCTATGTAAGTAATAACATGATCACCAGCGCCGGCAACAGATGGATCAAAAGTTCCATTAATGGTATCGGTGATTCCATTGCCATCCCAGATGCCTCCGGTTGGCGTAGCTGTCAGGTCAATCGGTATATTGTTTGCACAGAATTCCCCCGGATCATCTATCGTGGGATCAGGAATTTCATATACCTGTACATCAACATTATCCATATTAGTACAGCCATTGCCATCGGTTACTGTTACTGAATATGTGCCGGAAGATGCTGTAGTAGCAAAATTTATGCCTGGGTTATTCATGATTGAAGAAAATCCGTCAGGGCCATCCCACTCCCAGGATATGGCATCTCCGCCTATTTCTGATAAATCTATTTGATCACCCACACATACCGGTGAATTGCTTACTGCATTGACATCGGGAGCTGCTTTTACGTTGAGAACAAACAATTCTTCGGAGCTCACACAGGGAGACCCTTCCGGATTGTTTGTTGTAACGGTAATGATTACAGTATTCCCGGCATCGGCAGGCCCGGGGTTATAGGTAAATGTAAACGGTGAACTGGTAAAACTATTTGAATCAAAACTGCCGTCACCATCGTGACTCAGGGAAACTTCTGTTGCGCTTCCGCCAAAGGTATTTCCACCCAGCGTAAACGGGTCTGTTTCACAGGTTGTACCTGAAGTTTCACTTAATGTCAATGATGTAGAGTTTGCACATCCGCAATCAAGAAGAATGCTGGTGCCCGATGCCGTACATCCTGATGTAATATCATTGACTGTAACGATATAAGAACCATTTGTCAGGGGGCCAAATTCGACTTCTGGCTGGAACGATATACCATCAATGGAATATTCATAATCTCCAAGTGGGGATGTCACTTCAATGGTTCCGTTATCCTCTCCTCCACTGCAATCAATGCTTGTCATCGGTGTAGCAGGTGTTGGATTAACAGTTACATCTGCAATGCCTGAACTTGTACAACCAATATCATCTGTTACGGTAACTGTATATAACCCACTGTTAGCCGTTGTTGCAGAAACAATCGTAGGAGTAGGGGAGCTGGATGAAAATCCGGCAGGACCGGACCATGCCCATGATTCAGCTTCTCCGGCTGTTTCTGACAATGTAATATCTTCACCTTCACATATTGGGCTATTGTTATTGACAAGCACAGCAGGGGCTGAATTGACAGATACATCCACAGCATCCGTGTTTGTACAACCATTGATGTCTGTTACAGTAACTTCATAGGTTCCTGCTGCGTCATTGGATGCAGAGCCGATTATAGGATTATGCTGTGATGAAGAGAAACTATCGGGGCCTGACCATGACCAATTTACAGCAGCTCCACCAGATTCTGTCAGTGTGATGTTATTTCCTTCGCACACAGGAGAATTACTGCCGGCATTTATTGCAGGAGCCGGATTCACTGTCAGCATAAATGTTTCTTCTGCACTTGCACAAGGAAATCCAAGTGGATTGTTTGTTGTTATGGTAATGGTTACGGTATTCCCAATATCCCCTGCATCCGGGGTGTAAGTAAAATCAAATGGTGAAGTGGTAAAATTGGTGGCATCCAGGGTTCCGTTGCCATCATGAGTAAGGTCAACTTCAGTGGCACTGCCACCATAAGTATTGCCGTTGACGGTGTATGGATTGGTTTCACAGGTATTGCCTGCGGATGAACTTAATGTCAATGTTGTTGGATCGGTACAGCCACAATCCAAATTAATCATATCTCCGGCTACGGTACAGCCTGTTGTTGTATTCATTACCGTTACTGTATATGCACCATTATCAAGAGGCCCGAATGTGATTTCTGTCTGATAATTTCCATCAATGGAATATTGATATTCTGCGCCAAGTGGTGAAGTAACGGTAATTGTGCCGGTATTTTCACCACCGGGACAATCTATATCCACTTCTGGTACATCAGGAGCAGGATCAACAGTCACATCCACATTGCCCGTATTTGAGCATCCGTATGTATTTGTTACGGAGACCGTATAGGTTCCTGAAGCGGCTATGGTAACAGCAGTGATGACAGGATTATTTTGTCCGGAGGTAAAGCCATCAGGGCCATCCCAGTTCCAGGCATTGCCATCTCCGGCAGATTCTGTCAATTCAATGTTTTCATTTTCGCATACAGGTGAATTGCTTTCTGCCAATATTTCCGGAATTGCACTTACCATCACATTGACATCATCCACATTGGTACATCCGCTTCCGTCTGTAATGGTAACGGAATAGGTTCCTGAGGAAGCTGTTGTAGCAGCGCTAATAACAGGATTGTTATCTGTGGAAGTAAAACCGTCAGGGCCATCCCAGTTCCATGAAACAGCATACCCACCGGTTTCAGTTAAATGAATGTCATCGCCTTCACACACAGGTGAATCACTGTTAGCGATAACAATGCCGGCTTCATTTACAGTAAGTACAAAATCCTGTTCAGCACTAACGCAAGGATTTCCCTCCGGGTTGTCTGTAATAACTGTTATTGTTACTGTATTTCCAGCATCGGCAGGATCAGGTGTATAGATAAAGCCGAAAGGAGAACTGGTAAAGTTGGTTGCATTCAGACTGCCATTGCCGTCGTGGGAAAGGTTAACTTCTGTGGCGCTGCCTCCAAAGGTATTGTTACTGACTGTAAATGCTTCCGTTTCACAAGTGCTGCCTGACAACAAACTTAAATTTAATGTGGTGGGGTCAGTACATCCGCAATCCAGGTTAAAACTTGGGCCGGACGCAGTACAACCAGAATAAATATTCATTACTGTCACTGCATAAGAACCATTTGCCAGCGGACCAAATTCGACTTCCGGCTGGAACGTTATACCATCAACAGTATATTCATACTCTGCACCAAGTGGTACTGTCACGGTAATCAAACCATTATCAGCACCTCCGCTGCAATCAATGTTAGCTTCAGGTTCAGAGGGTGTTGTATTCACGGTAACATCCACATCATCGGTATTTGTACATCCACTGGCATCGGTAATGGTTACCGAATAGGTTCCGCTGTTTGATATAGTTGCAGATGCAATTACCGGGGAAGGAGATGTTGATGTAAACCCGCTGGGGCCTGACCACAACCATGTTTCTGCACCTCCTCCTGTTTCAGATAACTCAATGTTTTCACCTTCACATACCGGGGAGTTGCTTTGTGCATAAGCATCGGATACCGGATTGACCTCAACATCAACGTTATCTGTTGCTGTGCAACCATTGGCATCAGTAACGGTAACGGTATAAATACTATCTGCATCGGGTGTTGCAGGTGAAATAACCGGATTCTGGTCTGTTGAAGAAAAGCCATTGGGACCTGACCAAGCCCAGGTATCGGCCTCTCCTGCTGTTTCATGAAGTTCAATGTCTGCTCCTTCACATACAGGGGAATTACTACTTGCAGTAGCCGAGGGAGGCTTAACAACAATTACTTCAACATTATCCGTATTGGTACACCCGTTATCGTCTGTAGCGGTAACATAATAGGTACCCGAATGCATAAAACCAGCAGGCGATATCACAGGGTTTTGTTCAGTTGAAGTAAAACCATTTGGCCCAGACCAATTCCAGGAAGTAGCATCTCCGCCTGATTCTGTTAATTCAATTGACTGATCGAAACAAGCAGGAGAATTGCTGCCAGCCGCAATAGTCGGGGCGGGATACATTGTTAACTCAAAACTTTCTTCATCCGAGCAACCTCCGTTGTCATCAAACATGTATAGTGTAATGGGGTAAGAACCAAAATCTTCATAATTAAGAACATCACCTGCATTATACATATCGCCTGTCCCATCAGTACCGGTATAATATGCTTCGGCACCTGTCAGGTTTGTACCTGTAATATCCGGCAACTGAAAACCACTACACTGAGTTTGATCGGCTAAGGGATCAATTTCAGGTGAAACTTCAATGGTAATTGTAAAACTTTCTTCAACTGTACAATTGGGTGTTGTTCCGGATTCTGCCCAAACGTATAAGGTGGTATCACCGGATACAATTGTCCCGTCCGGAATGGGAGATACACCACCGGATTCAGCGAAGTAATCTCCGTTAGCCATTGGAGGTAATTCATAACTTCCGCATGAAACAACATCATCTACCGGATCCAAATCTGGTGTTGGAATGACAGTAATGGTAACAGGTGTTCTGTCGCTGTAACAATCAGGTATTATCCCATGCAAAGCATCCACGTAGTAAGTAGTGGTTTCAACAGGGTTAACCGTGATCTGAGGCCCGCTATCAATAGGTGTTCCACCGGTGGCCTGGGTATAATAATAATAGGTAACATTACTTCCTGATCCGGAAGCAGTAATTGTAACCGGGTCACCTTCACAAACTTCTTCAGGCGAAGCAACAACATCAGGTGCCGGAGGCGGATCACACACAATGTACTCACATATAGTAACAACATCAGGAACTATATCTTCATTTATTGGGGTAATAAAATTCTCAGTTTCTACCAAGCGATAATCATATGGCGGGGTGGATACATTGAGTGTCGGTGAATAACTTGATTCATTAGCATCATAAGTTCCCTCCGGGCACTCAGGATTATTCATGCTGCCTGTTTCATCTGTTTTTATCAGATGATAATTAAACCCTTCGGTTCCCATTCCCTGCATGAACATAAAAAAGGCCATGTCTTCAGTAATCCCGCCTTTAGGCAACAAACCATAGGGATTTTCAAGCCCCAGTTCATCCCAGTCCATGTCCGGAAGGAATGTATTCCGCACCGTTAAAGCTCCACTAGAACTGTTAATTTTTGTAGCCGTTGCGTAAAGTTTATAAGGCATAGCCCAGATGTTAAAATAAGATCCAATGGCTGCATAATTTCCATCAGACATTTCCATAACCTCTGAGAACATAAGAGGCTCTTCCAGAAACATGTACATTGTTGCGATGTATTTGTGTCCAAACCCAATGGATGGAGATGAACCTGTGCCGTCTATTGTCATGAGGGTGCCATAATCACCACTGTAGCCCCCCATTAATGCATCGCCACCGGACAGTGTTATTACGGATTCAACAGATTCAGATTCGCCAGCATCACCATAAATCCTGGCATAATTAAATACGCCATTAAGGTCTGTTTTTACGATTAAGCCATCCCGGGGATAATCTCCGTTATCGTTCAAGGTTCCTTCTCCTTCAGATGTATATCCGGTGAAGATATATCCATCTGCAGTTTCGGTAAGATCATTGAAAACATGTTCATCATCATTGAGGACATCAAACACAAAAGCATTGTCCCATTCCAAAGCTCCGGAATTAGCATCAACAGCCATAATGAAAGGCATTACAGAATCATGGAGGACAGAGTCACTATCCATAAAATGGTTTACTCCGCCACAGCCCAGAAATTTACCGTCTGATGTTTCAATTACCTTATTAAACCATGCACTGGAACTTTGGCTTGGGTGATCCGGGTATTCGTATCTTTTTGACCAGTTTAAAGTTCCATCATCGAAAAGCCTGACCATAATTGCTCCCGGACTGGATTCGCCGGCTACAAGATATCCTCCGCCATTGGCAGGGCTGATTTCAATGATGTCATACAAGCCGGTTGCAATACTCAGTCCACCAATTTTTTTAGACCAAATGAGATTACCAAGGGTATCCACTTTGGTAACGTTCCCGGTAATCTTAATGCCCGCGGTATTAAATCCACAAAACACATAATTACCATCAGAGGTCTGAATCATGCGGCCGGGAAAATCCATAAGAGAAAAACTGTAATTTTTCCTCCATGTATCGTTATCTGCCATTAATTGAAAGGCAGAAAACAAAAATAAAGCTAAAATGAAGACTTTCCTTTTCATGGTTTTTTAATTTTAATTAATAGATAAGCGTTACTGTTCCTTTAAAGTTTTTCTCGTTATCTAATTCTATAATATATATGTATGTTCCAAATGGCAATTTTTTTCCATTACGTGTTCCATCCCATTGTTTATCTATCTCATAATATCCATCACCGGTGCCGGTAAATTCAAACACTTTTTCGCCCCAGCGGGTAAAGATATAGATCGCTACTTCATCATACGCCCTG
>JAYENB010000318.1:0-7146 GCA_034721855.1 Bacteroidota bacterium | reverse complement strand
TTACGCCGGACAAGTTTACGCCGGACAAGTTTTGTATTTTGATATTGTTTAAAATTTAGGGTTTAGATATTAGGATTTTATTTTCTGCCAAAAAATTACACGAATATTATTGATAAGATACTAACACCTAACCCCTACCCCCTAACACCTTATTTTATTTCTTGAACTTGGGATTTTATAAATTATGCCTTTTGACATGCTTTCGGTCACTGATTTTTTTTGCTACTTTTGCATAAAATAAATTGACATAGCAATGAAAATATCTCTGGACTGGCTGAATAATTATATTGATATTGAAGATATTGAAACAAGCCGTTTGCTTGAAAATCTGACAGACATCGGTTTGGAAGTGACAGGTCTTGAATCCTGGCAAAACATCCCGGGCGGACTCGAAGGGATAGTGACAGGAAAAATCACAAGTTGCGAAAAACATCCCAACGCTGATAAGTTAAGCCTTACGAAAGTGGATATCGGAAAAGAATCGCCTTTATCAATTGTTTGCGGCGCTCCCAACGTAGCTGAAGGACAAACAGTACCCGTAGCTACCGTAGGCACAACATTGCATATAGACGGAAAGCCATTCAAAATAAAAAAAGCAAAACTCCGTGGAGAGCCTTCAGAGGGAATGATCTGTGCTGAAGATGAAATTGGCATCGGCACCAGCCATGAGGGTATCATGGTGCTTCCTGATGATCTTCCGGCAGGCATGCCTTTGAATGAATATGTTGATGTAACAAACGATCAAATCATTGAAATAGACCTCACTCCCAATCGTATAGATGCGGCTTCTCATATCGGCACTGCCCGGGACCTTGCAGCACGTCTTAATTTTGAAGGCATTCAAAAGCAATTGACAAGGCCGGATGTATCCGGGTTCAAGGTGGATAATCACAATCTGGAGATTCCTGTTGCAATTGAAAATCCCGAAGCATGCAAACGATACGTTAGTTGTACGGTAAGCGGAATCACGGTAAAAGAAAGTCCGCAGTGGCTAAAAAACCGGCTTAAGTCCATTGGTCTGAATCCCATCAATAACATCGTGGATATCACCAACTTTGTATTGCACGAAACAGGACATCCCATGCATGCATTTGATGTATCCCAGATCACAGGAAACCAGGTAATTGTTAAAAAACTTACCGAAGGCACAAGGTTTACTACCCTGGATGATGTGGAAAGAAAATTGCACCACAACGATCTGATGATTTGCAATGCAGAATCCCCGATGTGTATTGCAGGTGTGCTCGGCGGTAATGAATCCGGTGTTAAAGAACAAACCAAAGCGGTATTTCTCGAATCCGCCTGGTTTGACCCGGCACATGTACGCACTACGGCAAGAAGACATGGTATCAGCACAGATGCATCATACCATTATGAACGAGGAGCAGACCCTGAAATGTGTATCTACGCCCTGAAAAGAGCTGCCCTGCTCATCAAAGAAATTGCAGGCGGACAAATCAGCTCTGATATTTCCGATGTGTATCCTGTCCCCATCACATCCGCCGTCGTTAATTTAAAATTCAATTACCTGAACACTATGTTTGGGAAAAACATCCCTCACGAGGACATAAAAAAGATTTTAAAACATCTTGACATCAAGATTACAAATGAAAATGACAAAGAGCTGGAAGTTGAAATTCCTCCCTATCGTTATGATGTAACAAGGCCGGCAGATGTGGCAGAAGAAATTTTGCGCATTTACGGGTTTAACAACACACCCGTAGCGGATAAATTGCATACATCGGTCAATACAGGACATGACGAAAAAAATGAAACCCTTCGTCAATCTGTTTCCGATTTTCTTTCGGCAAGGGGCTTCAACGAAATCATGAGCAACTCATTGAGCAATGAAGCGTATTACAAAAACCCTGAACATTACCCGCCGGAAAGCATGGTGCACCTTGCCAATCCCGGCAGCAGGGAGCTCGGCATATTGCGTCGTGATATGCTTTTTTCAGGACTGGAGGCCATTTCAAGGAACATCAATCATAAAATTACAGATATTCGGTTTTATGAATTTGGAAAAATATATTTTAAATCAGGGAAGCAGGATGAAAACAACCCCCTAAACAATTATAACGAAAAAGAACAACTGGCCTTGTGGCTGAGTGGAAATTTTCATGCACTGCACTGGAATCAGAAAGCGGATGTATCAAATTTTTATCACCTCAAAACAGCCGTTTCCTCCGTGTTTGATCACCTTGGCATTGATGAAAACACATTGCAGATTTCATCGCTGAATTCTGATCTGTTTGAATATGGTTTGGAATACACATTCAACAAAAAACCATTGATGCGCATGGGCTTAGTGAAGCATAAAATATGCAAAAAACTGAATATTGAACAGGATGTGTATTTTGCCAATGTTGACAAGGATGCGTTGATTTCCTGTGCAACAGCAGTAGAGCATAAATTCACGCCTTTGTCTAAATTTCCCGAAGTGCATCGCGACTTGGCATTGTTACTGGATAAATCCATTGACTTTGCAGATATAAAACAAGCTGCGTTCAAAACAGAAAACAAACATCTGATGTCTGTGGATTTGTTTGATGTGTATGAAGGCAAAAACATTGACGAAGGGAAAAAATCCTACGCACTGAGTTTTGTGCTACGCGACGACAAAAAAACGATGACCGATAAGCAGATTGATAAAATCATGTCAAAACTGATCAAAACCTTTAAACAGAAGTTTGGGGCATCGCTACGCTAAAGATGGCACGATAGCACGATAGCACGATTGCATGGGATGTAAAGGGATTTTTATCAAGGGATATTTCCTTATTCTTTAACCTCAACTTTGCGCATAAGGTTATGAGATGCTCCTTTTATGTTCACAACATACAAACCTCCTGAAAGCTGACTGACATCAAGCACATTTCTTCCTGCGGAAAGCGTTTGATGCATCACACGTACACCGGTAGTTGAAAAAACAGATACATCAACCGGTTCTTTTCCGGGAACAAACAAAAACACCTGGTCTGTTGCCGGATTGGGATACAATTGGAAAGCTTCGGCGGCAAAATCCGGTTTGTCTAACACGATGCTTTCATATTTCACTTTCCAGCCCTTGGATTGTACATCGCTGTCAGTGATAAAATGAAAAGCCAGTGCATTCCCTGATGAAATAATCTCAGGCGGAATACTGCTGCCTGAATAAGCACCTATCAACGGAGCATCTGTTGAGTTGCCATCATACACATTGAGTACATCATTTTCTTCGGTATCAAACTGCAAAAATGTCAATTTGATAGATTCAGCGGAATCAGGCTGAATGAGCCATGTACAATCAGTGTTGTTCCATGCATAATTTGGGCCGGAGCCATCATCAAATGTCCAGGATGCCTGATTATAAATCATGCAATTGCAATATTCACCCCAGTAAGGCATGATGTTAATAGCAGCACCTTGATTCCAATAAAAATCCATGCCATCCAGGTAAAAATACCCGTCATTGTACCCATTCCATCCCCAGTTGAAATGAAAATGACACGTATCCTGGTAACCATCACAGACAAAAGCATGGCCGCTGCCATTATCACTTACTCCCCTGTACAGAATAGGATGGTCTTTTTCAAGGTCTTCCATCAACAGGTTTTTCCAGTCCACATCAGAATAATTTGTCTTTTCTACAAAATCACTGCCAGATTTATATTTAAAATGGTATTTGAGGGCATATTCTGCTGATGATACCGAACTGCTGGACCCATTTGCTGAATAATTCATATCTACAGCCACACCACAATGAAACAATAAAGTTGAAATAGCCTCCCTTGATGCCACATTGATCGTAGTACCCATCACATCCCAATCATATTCAACAGCACTTAAATCTATTTCTATTTCATCGCCCCAATAAGTTGTGTGCGTATATTGTCCTGATTCAGGATATTCATAATAATTCATAATCTGCCCCATAGCGGTAGCCACACAACCAACAACAACATGCCCTCCCGGACCATTAGGATGTGAAGGACAGGCAGCATTATACGGCCAGCTTTGTCCCCATTTCGTATCAATCATGGGGGCCACTTCACGGTTGTTTCCTTTGGCATAATTCCCTTCAGCATACATTTGCCAGGCAAGTCGGTTTTTTTCAGACTGCAGTTTATTACTTCTTATGCTTTTAGCCTGCTTTTCCCGTGCGGTTAAATATGATTGCATGGCAGGATTGATTTCTTCCGGCTCAAGGGCACCTTCGAGTGAATATCCCAACACAGGATACATGTCTGTATCTCCGGATAACAACACCCATGCATTGTCATAACTGTATAAATACCAGGCCGATTCAATGCCAGTACTAACAAGTTTCATTGCCCCCTGTACCGGTTGGGGTTTTTGTTGTGATTTGTAATGGAGAAATGCTTCTCCGACCTGCGCAGCTTGTTTTTCACTTACCGGCTCACCAACAGCGAGTCGAATAAAAAACGAAACAACCAAACATGTTACCATTAAACGTTTCATAAATATTTTTTTTTAAAAAGATACTTTCATTTTTTACAAAACTAATAAATTTACGGGAATATGTCGAAATTATTTTCAAACCTCAAATCCGCAAGTGGTTTACTACTTTTGCTGATACTCTTATATAACTCTTTTTAAATTTGCTGTTATCTTTTTTGAAGTTCCCCTATTTTTTTCCCAGGGGCGAGGGGGCGAGTACTGATTAGTTACCTAAGATTTGATAAAATACTATTTTCATAAAACAAAACCTGCGTTTATCTGTTTCATAAAGGAACCAAAAATAAAATATCATGGCTTTTACATTACCAAACTTACCTTATGCAAAGGATGCATTGGAACCAAAGATATCAAAACAAACATTAGAGTTCCATTACGGCAAACATCATCAGACGTATGTAAACAAACTCAACGGACTGATTGAAGGCACCGATTACGAAAACATGAGCCTTGAAGATATCGTTGTAAAATCCGACGGCGGGACTTTTAACAATGCTGCACAGGCATGGAATCATCAATTTTACTGGGAAAGTTTATCACCGGATGGAGGCGGAACACCGTCAGGAAAAATTGCAGATGCCATCAATCAACAATGGGGAAGTTTTGAGAATTTTAAAGGTGAATTTTCAGAAAAAGCCGCCACTCTATTTGGTTCCGGCTGGGCATGGCTGGTAAAAACCAAAGCGGGAAAACTGGAGATCATGCAGGGGCAAAACGCTGAAAACCCCATGACAGAAGGACACACCCCCCTGCTTACATGTGATGTTTGGGAACATGCTTATTACCTGGATGTACAAAACAAACGTCCCGATTACATTGAAAATTTCTTTGATTTGATTAATTGGAATAAAATCGAAGCAAGATATAATCAATAATACACTAATACACCATTGAAAAACGGGGCTGTTTTAGTTAAGATAGCATCGTTTGTTGTTACCTATCATTCATCGTCTTCATCAAAACGCTCTTCAAGCGAGCGTAACAATTTATAAAAATCGCCATTTGTATCAATTTGCCTGTTTTTCACGAGTAAAGTATTGGGATCAACAAGTTTATTAAACGGAATACTGTCAATTTCCAGGTTATCTTTCACTGTAACCATGTGTCCGAATTTTCCCTGTTTGACAAGGCGGAATGCGCCCACACCAAGCTGAGAAGTCAGTAACACATCATAAAGCCGGGGAGGTATCTGCCTTGTTTCATATCCCACAATCTGGGATTTGAATTTCTTTCGTCCCTGTGTCGTTTCAGCATACAACGCCTGAACCGATTTGGCTATTTTTTCACCTATTTTAGCTTCGGCAAGCCTCAGGTTTCCATGCCTGTCTCTTTCAATTTTTGCAATTTCCTCATCGCTCAACAACTCCGCAATGCCTTCAGACACACAAAACACCCCGTAGTCTTTCCCTTTTTTTTCTCTTTTAACTACAATATGAACCAGCTCTTCGACAAGTTTTTCAAACGAAAATGGGTTATCCTTATAATCCTCAGGTATGATGGCTTTTGTAGCCCTGCCATAAATGCTCGCTGCGGCAGTGTACCAGCCGGATTTCCTCCCCATCATCTCCACTATATGGTAACAATTGGTTGCTTTGGCATCATCATACAATCCTCTGACCATGTCGCCGGCAGCACCGGCAGCGGTAAAGAAACCAAAAGTCCATGCGATACCTGAATAATCGTTATCAATGGTTTTTGGTACATGCACTATGGCTCCATCAAAAAACAATTCAGGATTTTTTGATTTTCGTGCTTTGGCAACGTTATAAATATAATTGGCGGTTTTTAAGGTATCATCCCCTCCTATTGTGATAAGCGCTCCAATGTGCATTTTTTCAAAATTGTCCAGAATACGCGTTATTCTTTTGGTTTTTTCAGGGTCTTTCAGGTCTTGTGGATTGGTAATGTATTTCCCCGGGTTTGCCCTCGCCGTTCTCAGAAAAAAGGCTTTGTAATCCAGCGTCTGTGATATCAGATGATTGTCAATTTCCACATAATGCTTTTCCTGCACCAAATCTTTAGCTTCCCGGCTTTGTAAAAACTCAAATCCATTGATAAATCCCACCACGGGAATGTTTTTATCGAGGAATTGTTTAGCAGTACCGGCAAGTACCCTGTTGCTGCCCGGGGCTGGCCCTCCAGAGTGCAATATCGCAACTTTTAACTCATTTTCATGTAACCACTGTAAATAATCAGATGCGTTTTTCATCGTTTTCATAAGCTTTATTTTTGATCATTCCACAATTTTGTTTTTCTGTCTCAAATGACCACGTAAGATACATAATATTTCACAATCATCAATCAACAAAAATATTTTTTACCTTTTCTGGTTGCAAAGGTATCATTACTTTTTTTTGATGATCATTTAACACGAACGATTATAAATTAATTTTGAATACAAACCAATTTTAATTACCTTAGTACCATAAAATTTTAACATCATGAAAAAAATTGTTCTGTTTTTAGCCATCTTATTATTATCCGCTATAAGCGTAAATGCTCAAAACCCAGGATGGATAAATTACACAAATGGGGATTATGTAAATGCAATAGCCATTGAAGGTGATTATATTTGGGCCGGCACCAATGGTGGACTTGTAAAAATTAACCATGTCACAGATGAAACCATTTTTTTAACAAAGCCAATTCAGGCTTACCTAATAATTGGGTATACTCAATTGCCATAGA
>JAYENB010000317.1:0-7410 GCA_034721855.1 Bacteroidota bacterium | reverse complement strand
CCACGTAGGTTAAATAACCAACGGGGTAAACTAAAAATCCTAAATCCTAATTTTTAAATACTAAACAAATTCAAATTTTCAAATTTATCAATTACCAAAACATTTTCTTACCAAACTGTTAGGATTTTATTTTCTGCCAAAAAATGCAAGAAAATAAAAAATAAGCCCCTAACTGGTAAATAAAACTACAGCGTTTTTCGTAAATAAGAATACAGCGTTTTTGGCAACAATGGTACATGGTTTTCCCTTGCCTGGTTCATGATTGTATATTCCGGGGCAAAGTGAACACCCCATTCCGGATTCAAATTATCCCCATGTTTGTTTACACCGGCCTAACTATTCTATTATAGCCCATAATAAAAAGGTCCCCGGCAGAACGGGGCAGAATGTTGTGGATGTGGTGGTTGGCTGATTGGGGCTGTTTTTGAAAGCCGTACACACTATTTTTTGGGACAGTATCCATTAAAAAGCATTTGTAATTGAAAAAATTATTATTATTTTTGCTATATAAACACAAACAAAAGGCACGCTTATACATAATATGTTTTAAGATAAATGTGCTTTTTGTTGGGTTATAAGTAAGTTACCGCCAAGTGAAAAAGACAGCATTTCAGACAGTTAAGAGCTAATTATGAAGAGAATACCCCACACGCAAACAGTACATTTCCAATTCGCACAAGCCGATACTCAACCTAAAATTGCAAAAGAGCTGTTTCTTTTCCTACACACACTGAAAATGACTATTTTTATTGCTTGAAATAAAAAACAATGGATAGTAATAAGCAAAATATAATCATTTATAAAACTGCCGATGGTAAAGCATCGGTTGCATTGTATGCTAAAGACGGCAATATTTGGATGAACCAGAACCAACTTGCCGAACTTTTTGCCACCTCTGTTCCAAACGTCAGCATGCACATATCAAACATACTGAAAGACGGAGAGTTAGAACATGCTTCAGTTATTAAGGATTACTTAATAACTGCTGCCGATAGCAAAGAATACAATGTTACATTCTACTCGCTCGATATGATTTTGGCAATCGGTTTTCGGGTTCGTAGCAAACGTGGTACACAATTTAGGATTTGGGCAAATAAAAACCTGAAAGAATATATGGTAAAAGGGTTTGTAATGGATGATGAACGTTTGAAAAATCCAGACGGCAGACCCGACTATTTTGATGAATTATTGGAACGAATACGGGATATTCGTGCATCTGAAAAACGTTTTTACCAAAAAATCAAAGATTTGTTTGCACTTAGCAGCGATTATGATGCTGATGACAAATCAACTCAAATGTTTTTTGCCGAAACCCAAAACAAACTTCATTACGCAGTAACTGGACAAACGGCTTCTGAGTTGATTGTTTCGAGGGCAAATACAGAAAAACCAAATATGAATTTAACCTCGTGGAAAGGTTCAATTGTCCGAAAACAAGACATTTTTATTGCAAAAAATTATTTGACCCACGATGAGATAAATACGCTAAACCGACTTGTTGTCATCTTTCTTGAAAGTGCAGAGTTGCGAGCAAAAAACCGAATGGACATCACAATTGATTTTTGGCGTGAGAATGTTGACAGAATTCTCGATTTTCAAGACAAAAAAATATTGTCAAACGCTGGTTCAATAAGTAAAGCTCAAATGGAAACGCAGGTAACTGAGATTTATAATAGTTTTGACAGAAGGAGAAAGGAATTTGAAGCACTACAAGCTGACAATCAAGATTTAGAGGAATTGAAAAAATTAGAACAAAAGATAAAAATACAAAAATGGGATTAACCGTTTATTGGACACATTTTGCAGAGAACAAACTTGATGATGTTTATAAAAACTATGCATAGCTGGCTGGCAGGAAGCGAAGACGGATATGGTTAGCGAGAGTCTGTTTTTGTCATTGGATTTTGTTCATTGTTATTTATTTGAAATTTTGTGCAATCGAGGGCAGAGCCAAGTTTACTTGAGCTATGCCGAGTGCAGCCAAAATTATATAAATTTGTCATCCATCTTCGCCGGACAAGTTTTGTATTTTGGTGCTTTTTAAATATAAGCTGTACTTTATTGACAGACTCTATTATAGCCCATAATAAAAAGGTCCCCGGCAGAACGGGGCAGAATGTTGTGGATGTGGTGGTTGGGGGTTTTTGGTTTGTTCTATCCAATATATCCAAGATATCCAGGTCATTAAAATTAGCAAACCAGCAATTTACATCCCTCACGACGACGTTTCCGCACCCATCGTTAGCGGTTTGGGATGTGATTTTGTGCCCAATAATCATCGTTTTGTTTGGGTTGGATGTAAGCTAATACAAATCAAAGGCTTATAACCGGTTCACTTTCAATTTTGAAACAACAATTTTGAAATTTAAGTTATGTATTATTATTGCCAAAAATTCTGCATTCTTATTTGCCAAAAATTATGTATTTGTATTTGCTGGTAAGAAAAAAACTGATTTTCAAAATGTTGTTTACTAGTAAGCTTTAGTTACTATCATTCCCTCCGATTTTCTACCGCTATAATCACATCATCGTCAATGTTTTTTGTGCGATCAAGAATCAAATCGAGGTAATCACTACCCAGCTTTCTTCTTAAATCAGAGATATTATCTATCAACTCATCATAAGGTTGTTTACTTTTCTTTTCCGGCAAAATTAACCGCCTCAGAGTGTTTGTGGATAGCGTTTTGTAGGTTTTAATGTCTTTTATCAGGGTGCCTGTGAATGCAATATCTGTTTGTGAAAGGCTGTCGCTTTTATCCTTCAATAAGGATTTCAGACTGTTCAATGCTTGCTTTTCAGATGAAATTGCAGTACTTCCGGTTTTATATCGTGGCTTATATTGTTTGATCTTGTCATAATTTCGCCAAAATGCTTTGCTCAAAGGGATTCTTGCTTCATTATAATCACATTTAACATTGTCAAATAAATTTTCAAAATTCTTTTCTTCAATTTTTGGTTTGTAGTTTTCTTGTATGCCCTGCAAATAAAATATTGCCATGCCCTTTTTTCTTAAAACCAATGTATTGTTTTCCGAAAATGCTTTTGCTGTTTTGGTTCTGTTTGGTAATTCATTGATACGCTCAATGATTTCAGGGTGGTTCTTTTTTATTTCATTGAACTTGTTTCTGACAATGGTTTCAATGTTTATTTCTTCTTCATCTTCCGGGTTGGTTTTCAATTTTTGAAACAAACCACTTGCTGTTGGTTCCTCATCGGGATCAAAAATTTTGGAATCTTCACCGAGTGAATTGTGAATCATAAACATTTTTTGTTCGGCAATTTCCCTGATTTTAATCTGGCTTGCTCCCTGTTCTGTTGGGAAAATATTGTAAATCAACAACTCTTCAAAAACCTTTGTGCCAATACGGTTTATCCGGCCCAAACGCTGTATTACACGAGTCGGGTTCCATGGAATGTCGTAATTTATGATCAGGCCTGCCCTGTTTAAATTTACGCCTTCAGAAAGTTTATCGCTGGTGATCAACACATCACAATTGTCCTCTGGTTCTGGATATTGTGCATTAAAATCAGCATCCAATTTTAGAGCCATGCCTTTGCCAATGTGCCCTTCACAAAATAAAACCCTGTCCATATTTCGCTTAAAAAATGGTTTTAGATGTTTTACGGTATCGGTGTATTCGGTAAAAATGATCACTTTTCGCTTGGGCGATTTTTCCCGGGTGATGGTATCCCTGACAATCTGTAATACCTTTTCCCGTTTTGGGTCCTTTTCAATCAGATTTAATACCCTGATCTCTTTTTGTATGTTTTCAAACAACTTGATGTCAGCATCAATATGCGCCAAAAAATCATCTTTGTACTCAAACTTATCAATTTCATAAATTTCAGTATGCTTTGGTGACTTTTTGGTTGCTGCGTTTTTTTTGAATTCTTCCAGGGCTTTTTCTATCGCTTGTAAAGCAAACTCTGCTTCTTCTGTATTTTCGTTGTAAATGGAATCAATCACCTTCCTGTCGAGGAAATATTTGCCTGAGCTTTTGATGAATGATTTAACCATCCTGTGGGTTCTTAAAAAACGGTCAATGCTATCACTAAATGCACCGAAAGAACTTTCAAAACGTTTCACTAACAGTCGCCTCATGAAATCAAACAGGTTGCGCTGTTGCTGGAATGTCCTGTTTTCTTGCTGATCTTTATCATCTTTGGGTTTATGCTCATATTCAAAAGGTCTGTAAATGGCCCCTTTGAAAAGCCCATCTTCGCTGAAATACACTTGTATAATCCGGTCATAAAATTCGGATTGGTCTTTATTTAGATCATAAAAAATCTCTTCCGGATCTCTTATTTCAGATAAGGTTTTTATTTCCTTACTGTACTGATGGTCGGTTTTTAAATCGAGCCTGTTGCGTCGTATGATTACCGGAGTGATGACATTTTTAATGTCTGTAGCCATTCGGCCTACATTGTCTTTGACAAGCGAAATATCTACTGGTGGTTTTAACCCAAACATCCTTGTATAAAGGCGTTCTGCTTTTTCCCGGTTTTTATCCTTTTCAGACAAATAATTTTTCAGAATAAAGGACATATTCCTGAATCTATAATTGTATGACCTGAACCTGCCATCCAAATCCGGCTCTATGGTAATACCTGATTGGCCAGGCACCATAAAAAGTTTCAGCAATGAAAAAATATCTGCAGGCGAATTATTAAAAGGCGTAGCCGTCAACAAAATCACTTTTTTACCCCTGCAAATATCAGAAAGTGCCTCGTAAGCATCCGTATCCTGATTCCTGAAACGATGGGCTTCGTCCACAATGACAACTTCATATTCCAGCTTGTTTTTTTGGATTGATTCTGCCACTTGCTCAATTTTCCCTGTGCTTTCTATATCCCAGTTATAAAGTTGGAATTTTGTCCAATATTCCCACCAGCCTGTCGCTTTTTTCTTATTGCCTATGAGTCCGGGAGGGCATAATATCAAACCTCTTTTCCCCAATTGATTAGCTATCAAAGATGCAACAACTGATTTTCCAAGCCCAACCACATCTGCTATGATTACTCCGTTGTAGGTTTCTATTACATTCAGTGCCTGGTTTACGGCATCAATTTGATATGAATACTTTTCAAAACCATTTTCATCAAGTATTCGGCCAAGATAAGGAGTAACTTTTTTACTTTCATGAAGCTCGATAAAAGTTTTCAGAATGTAGGCATAAGCTTCGTAAGGTGTGATTATTGAAGCCTGTGTTTTGTTTTGAAGGAAATTTACAATTTGTTTGCGTTGATTCTCGGTTTCTGTTATTGGAATTGCAGTTTTCCAAAGTTCATCAAAGTATTTTTCAGCCTCATCAGCACCATAATCCCGGATTTCTACATTGAACTCTTCCTGTCCGGATAAGCCTGCTCTTGTCAGGTTGCTGCTGCCTGTTATAAACTCTGCATCAAATCCGTAAGGGTTCTCGCTGACCTTAAAAAGATAAATTTTAGCATGATTTGGATTCAGTGTCTTTTTAATAATAAGACGCTCTTCTTCGAGTAATTTAACAAAAAACTCCAGTTGATTGTAAAATTCCTCGTTATCCATTTCTGCATTATTCACTGCTAATCCAAGCGATTGCATGAAGAGTGAAAAATATTCTTCATTACTCAGGTTTTTATCTGCCTTTTCCACTTCAATGGTGCGGGCAAGGTATTTATCCACATCAAGGCCTACAAGTATTTTCAGATTGATATCCGTGTTATTTTGAAGTTCTTTGTATATTTCCTGCCAACCGGAAAAATAAAAGAAGCCAACGAGAAATTTCAACTCATGACTTGCTCCGATCAGTTTTTGAAGTCTTTGTTTTAAGGTATTTGCTTCTTTTGCGTTTGTTATAAAATTATTGGGCATGATTTATCTTTTATTATCTGTAATTTCTTTTTTTAGTTCTTCTATAAGTTGTTTTTCTGATGGCAAATACAAATGGTACTTACTTGCAATAATGCTTTTATTGTTCTCAGGCAGCGTATATTTAACCATAGCATCATTCTTATCTGCACATAAAAGTATTCCTATGCTTGGATTCTCAAAATCAAGTTTTTCTTCTCTGTCAAAATAATTTACATACATCTGCAATTGACCCACATCCTGATGTGTAAGCTTGTCTGTCTTAATTTCAATGATAACAAAACACTGTAATAAACGATTGTAAAAGACCAGATCAACAAAAAAATCATCTCCATCTATATGTATTCTTTTTTGACGTGCAACAAAAGAAAATCCGTTACCCAATTCAAGAATAAAATCATATAAATGGTTTATCAAGCCCTCTTCTAAATCTTTTTCATAGTAATTTGCTTTTGGTTTTAGCCCAAGAAACTCTAAAACCATTGGGTCTTTTATTATTTCTTTTGGTTCTGACGGGATTCTATTTTTTCTGGCTATATCTAAAACTGATTTTTCATCATTACTTGCCAATAGTCTCTCATACAAACTGCTGTTAACTTGCCTTTCAAGTTGACGTGCCGACCAGTTATTCTTTTCTGCTTCGGCTATATAAAACTCTCGTTTATCCAGATTTTCAATGCTAATTAATTTCCGATAATGCGTCCATGTAAATTGTGTACGCAGTGCGTTCACATTTGGAAATCGTTTATAAAACTGAACATACCAATATAATTGGCGGCGAGAAAAACCACTTCCAAATTGAGGTTGCAACTCTTCCGATATAGTTTGGATAAGAAAGCTCCCGTATTCAGCCCGGTCTTCGCCCTGTTGTTCTTCTTCAAAAATCACACGACCTATTTCCCAATACATTAATACGCGCTGAGTATCTACAGAACGAACAGCTCTGACCTGTGCCCCGGAAATAATCTCCTGTATTTCTTTAATTAAAGATTGACGTATTTTCATTTGTTTTAAAATCTTATTTATTCTCTGTGATACTTTGCGATATAACATTTTTTACCGCTAAGGGCCACAGAGGTGCAAAGAACCACAAAATTTTTACTCTACCATAAACTTCTCATAGGCTTCCTTACTCAACGGAAACTCCGGATCAATAAGCTTTACCTCATCATAAATCAAATCATACAGCTTATACACCATGATGTCTATCTGCTGCTCCTCTGTACTTGTGTCTTCGTCCTGTTCTTTTTTGTTTATGATTTGGGTTGTTGTAGCTTCAAAAGTTTTTTTAATGTCATTATTAACTTTAGGGACAGAGAAATTATTGAAAAATGTATGTTTCATTCTAACTCCAGATATTCCTAAACTACCACCACCATAAAAGTTTTTTATTGCGAAAAAAAACAATTTAGAATTTAATATTGATAATAAATATTTGAATTAGGCATTTTGTAAATACAATATAAATACCTATATTAGCGAAAATAAAATTTAAAAACATGGAACAAAAGTTTAAAAGTCTGACCATATTTGAATTTCAGGAGCAATTTCCAGATGAAGAT